>NZ_CEYIHJ010000078.1:0-8380 GCF_982836095.1 Kosmotoga sp. | reverse complement strand
TTCGCATGTGCAACCCATGGTGTATTCTCCGGTCAAGCCCTTGAATTAATTGCAAATTCCGAAATAGAAAAGGTGTATGTAACAGACACCATATATCATGAAAAGTTGCCAAACAATGTCGAAATTTTATCTATCGCACCACTGTTGGGAGAAGCATTGTTAAGAGTACGCAAAAACCTATCGGTGAGTATTTTGTTTAGATAGAGGAGGGATTCCTATGCACGAATTGACACTTGCTGTAGAGCCTCGCAGTAAAGGTGTAAAAGCTAAGGACTTATTGAAAGTTGGGAAAATACCCGCTGTAGTATACGGTCCGGATGTTGAGCCTTTGAACATCTCCCTTAATAAAGTAGATGTGGTGAAACATATTAACCATCTTTCCGAGACCACAGTTATAACCCTGACTATGAAAGAAAACAATGAAAAGAAAGAAATCCACGCTTTTCTGAAGGCTGTACAGCGTGACAGAGTCAACGATGCTGTGATGCATCTCGATTTTTATGTTCCGGCGAAGGGACACAAAATGGAAATACATATTCCTGTCAACCTCATTGGAAAGGCAAAGGGCGTTGAAAAGGGTGGAATCCTCGATCACATAATAACAAACCTTCCAGTTGAAGTTCTGCCTAAGGATATCGTTGATAGCATCGATGTTGATGTAACACACCTTGACTTGGGCGACGCGTTAAGAGTAAAAGACTTGCCTTTGCCAGATGGAATCAAGCCGTTGCTTGACCTCGAGGAAACCATCGCAGTTATTGAAACTCCAAGAGCGGCTCTTGTAGAAACTGTTGAAGAAGTCGAGGAAGAAGAAGTCGAGCCTGAAGTCATAGAAAAAGGAAAGAAGGAAGAAGAGGAATAATCAATGCGTGTTTTTATAGGATTGGGAAATCCTGGCCCACGTTATGTCCTCACCAGACATAACGTGGGTTTTCTATTCATCGACGAAATGCTGAAAAGCAGCGAAATTTTGAAAAGCTATGATACAAAACTCTATCAGGCATATATTGTAAATTTTCATAGCTGCGACCATATGTTACTCGTAAAACCAATGACCTATATGAACTTAAGTGGTATTGCCGTGAAAAAAATATGCGAGAAATTTGGCATTGAAAGTACAAAAGAAATCATCATTGTTTATGATGACATATGGCTTCCTCTGGGTAAAATACGTATTCGAAAAGACGGTAGTGATGGTGGCCACAACGGTGTGAAGTCAATAATTGAAGAATTGCATTCCATCTCTTTTCCAAGGCTAAGAATAGGTATAGGTCCTAAGCCAGAGGGTGATTTAGTGAATTATGTTTTGGACGAATTTTCAGATGATGAGCTTAACCTTTTATGGAAAGTTTTAAAAGTATCTTTGGAAGCGGCAAAAGATCTGTGCGAAAACGATATTGTGAAGGTTATGTCCCGTTATAATAGTTTAGAGGTGAGTTGAATGCATTTTCAACTCAATCTACCCTTTAAACCCAGTGGAGACCAGCCAGAAGCCATTGATAGATTGGTAGCAGGTCTTAAAGAAGATTTCAGATTTCAAACACTTCTTGGAGTTACCGGTTCTGGAAAAACCTTTACTATGGCCAGCATAGTAGCAAAGACACAGCGACCAGCACTGGTAATATCACCTAATAAAACCCTTGTTGCCCAGCTTTATCGTGAATTCAAAACCTTTTTCCCTAACAACAAAATTGAACTTTTCATAAGCTATTATGACTATTATCAGCCAGAAGCTTACATTCCCAGCAGAGATCTTTATATTGAAAAAGATGCCCAGATAAATGATCTCCTTGCCAGAATGAGGCTATCGGCCCTTAAATCTGTTTTGACCCGAAAGGATGTAATAGTAGTTGCCAGCGTCTCCGCGATTTA
This sequence comes from Kosmotoga sp., assembly GCF_982836095.1. Taxonomy (NCBI): domain Bacteria; kingdom Thermotogati; phylum Thermotogota; class Thermotogae; order Kosmotogales; family Kosmotogaceae; genus Kosmotoga; species Kosmotoga sp. Next base: position 6,508 of record NZ_CEYIHJ010000078.1, on the reverse strand, counting down.
TGCTAGTGGTGACCCGAGAGATTTTCAAGAACTCAATGTTAAGCTGGAGAAAGGGAAGAGGATAAACCGAAAAGAACTTGCCTTAAAGCTCTCCTCACTGCAATATAACCGCTCGGAAGACACTTCCACCGGCGGGGTTTTTCATTTGAAAGGTGAAACAATCGAGATCTTTCCACCCTATGAAGATTTCGGAATTAAGTTGTATCTCTTCGATGACGAAATCGAAAGAATAACTTGTTTCGACCCACTGAACAGAAATATCCTCGAGGAACTTGATAAGGTGATCATCTACCCTGCCAAGGAATTCGTGACCACTGAAGAGAAAATCGCTCGTTCTATAAAAAACATAGAAAAAGAGCTTCGAGTGCAAATTAATTCTTTAGAAAAAAACGGGAAATTTTTGGAAGCCCAGAGGTTAAAGCAGAGAACTCTATACGATATAGAAATGCTGGAGACTCTTGGTTACTGTAGCGGAATTGAGAACTATTCGCGCTTTTTTGATGGCAGAAAGCCCGGAGATCCCCCCTTTACACTCCTTGACTATTTTGACAAGAGGGACTTCATCGTTTTCATAGATGAATCTCACATAGCAGTTCCTCAGCTTAGAGCGATGTATCGTGGGGACTATTCAAGGAAGAAAAATTTAGTTGAGTATGGGTTCCGGCTTCCCTCAGCTTTTGATAATAGGCCACTTAGATATGAAGAGTTTCTCGAAAAAGTGGGCCAGGTTATCTTTGTTTCCGCTACCCCTACAGAATATGAGATTTCAATTTCTTCCCAGGTGGTTGATCAGGTGATCAGGCCCACTGGTTTGATAGATCCAGAAGTTGTAGTAAAGCCCACAGAAAATCAAGTAGATGATTTCATCGAAGAAATGGTAAAGGTAAAAGAACGAAATGAAAGAGCCCTTGTAACTGTACTGACAAAAAAAGCGGCAGAAATGCTCAGCGGATACCTCAATGAGATGGGGATACGCTCTGAATATCTTCACTCTGAATTAGATGCCGTCGAAAGAGTTGAAGTACTCAGAAAACTGAGAGAGGGATATATTGATGTTGTAGTAGGTGTTAATCTTTTAAGAGAAGGGCTTGATCTTCCTGAGGTCTCTCTCGTAGCCATTATGGATGCGGATAGAGAGGGTTTCTTACGTTCTGAAACAACTTTGATACAGACTATTGGCAGAGCAGCCCGAAACATCAATGGAAGAGTTCTTCTTTACGCTGACAGAATAACAAACTCAATGAAACGGGCTATTGATGAAACAAATAGAAGAAGATTAAAGCAGCTCTTATACAACAAAGAACATGGAATAACACCTGAAAGCATTGTTAAACCACTCTACAAAAATATCTTCGAGGAAGCAAGAGAGCAAAACGAAAAAGAAGAAACCGCAAAGAATACATATCTTGAGGGTATAATGGCTCTTAGGGAGAATCTTGAAATTGAAGATTACGTTGCTCTCCTTGAAGAGGAAATGCTCAGAGCAGCCAGTGAACTCAGATACGAAGATGCGGCTGTTTTAAGGGATGAAATATACAACGCGAAAAGAAAAGGTGAGACTAAAAAATGAAAATCGTATCCACAAACAAAAACCATTTACTCGAGACTTTTGAAGCAGGCATTCAACTCCTTGGTACTGAAGTAAAATCACTGCGTCAGGGTTCTGCTTCTCTGGCTGAAGCGTTTTGCAAATTTGAAAATGGTGAATTATACTTGATCAATGCCAACATCAGCCAATACAGTCACGGTAGTCACTGGAACCACAACCCTTTGCGAAAACGGAAGCTGTTGCTGCACAGGAAAGAGCTTTTGAAAATACATCAAAAGGTCAAGGAAAAAGGACTGACGATAATTCCAACAAAGATTTATTTTAACGAAAGAGGTATTGCCAAAGTGGAAATAGCTCTCGCCAAGGGGAAACGCCTATACGATAAAAGAGAAGACATAGCAAAGCGTGATATGGAAAGGCGACTGAAAAGAAAACTCGATATATGAATGATTTTGATTTCAGATACATAAATATTATAATCTCCTATGTAGACACATGATTCGTTAAAGACTTGATTCTTATGTGCTATAATTTCGATATAATATAATGTTTTGAGGGAGGTGTGATTATGAAGAAAACCTTAGCAGTGTTGATATTGACACTCCTGTCTGTTGGAGCTTTCGCCACTGTTTATGTAGGCTCAGGGCTTGTGATTCATGCAACGGATGTGGGGACTGGCAAAGTTACTTTGCCAGGTGCATCATTTAGGGCTGAAATTCCTTTTAACAGCAATGTTGGGTTATCACTGGATGCCCAGGTAGCTCTTTTAGGTATTGACAACAAAGTCGGGCTCCTTAGTCTTGATTTTTGTATCAATCTTTTTTCAGATCCTGACCTGGTTAGTGTAAGACTCCTTTTCCCTATGGGGTTACTCTTTGACACCGTTGACGGCGTTCCAGACACTGTCGCTGGCGATATCCACATATCTGCTGGTCTTGGCCTGGAACTTTCAGCTCCTTTAAGCGACAAAATGGCTCTTATAGGTACACTTAAAGCCTTAAGAGTACAGAACTACCCGGCTAACCTTTCCGTTCCTGGTTTCTTTGAATATTTCACCGGTGGATTGGGCATTGTCTGGAGCTTCTGAGCTATGAAATGAAAGTTTTCGCTGTTGTATTTTTTTTGATATCATTTGGAGCTTTGTGCTTTGGTTTTTCGGGGGTTGACAAGTATTTGCACTTTTCTGTGAGTTTTTCCGCCTATGGCTTTTCCAGTCATTTTCTGGGAGACATAGGCGGATTGGTTTTTACATCGTTCATTGGAATTGGAAAAGAAGTGAGGGATTTTTTTTCGCCTTCAGGTACAGCGGAAATTGGTGATTTATTGGCTGATATGGTGGGTATAATTGCTGCTCGTATATATATTAAAGAACAGTTCACATCTAAGCCTTTAATCATTCTCTACATTCTTTTTTAAACTGTCTTTAGCTTACCCTATGCTGCTTTCGTGTACTTGACAAATGCTTCCATTGAAGTTAGAATATATTTACCCTTGCTCAGTACAAGGAGTAAACCTGTACTTGGCATGTGGATACTATGGAGGAGGAATAACATGGGAGTAAACAGGGAGGAAATCGTAAAGGAATTTCAGATTCATGAAAAGGACACCGGCTCAGTAGAGATTCAGATTGCGATTTTAACTGCTCGAATTAAGCACATAGCCGAACATCTTAAGAAACATCCTAAAGATTTCCATTCAAGAAGAGGATTGTTGAAGATGGTAGGTAGAAGAAGAAAGATGCTCAGGTATTTGAAGAACAATAAACCTGAGGTCTACAAAGAACTAATTGCTAAACTGGGCATACGTGGATAAAAAGATAATAAAAGGGGGAGCTCAAAGCTCCCCCTTTTTTCTTTCGTATTAAAACATGCAATATATTTGCAAGCTGGTATAATTGCTTTAGGAAAACAAAGGATAAAGAGGTGTTAATATGAACAATTACAGAACCTGGGAAAAGGAATTTTTTGGCCGAAAACTAGTGGTAGAACACGGAAAAATGGCCAAGCAAGCCCATGGAGCTTGTTTTATCAAATTTGGCGACTCTGCAATTCTCGCAACTGTTGATGGAAACGAAGAACCTAATGAAGGTGCCGACTTTCTTCCCCTAACTGTTGAATATCAAGAAAAATTCTATGCTGCTGGAAAGATTCCCGGTGGATTCATCAAAAGGGAAGGACGCCCAAGCGAGAACGCCGTTCTATCGGCCAGGCTTATTGATAGGCCCATAAGACCACTATTCCCCGATGGCATGACAAACGAGGTTCAGGTTATAGTCACAGTGTTATCCGCAGATCCTGATACACCACCTGATACAATGGGAATTTTCGCAAGTTCATTAGCTTTGAATCTTTCTCCTATCCCTTTTGAAGGTGTGGTTGCAGGGGTAAGAGTCGGTTACATTGATGGTGAATATGTTATTTTCCCCACCGTTGAACAACTTGATAAAAGTACGCTTGATATAGTCGTTGCTGGAACAAAAAATGCCGTTACCATGGTTGAAGGCGAAGCAAAAGAAGTCTCTGAAGAAATCATGCTTGGTGCGTTAAACGCTGCGCATGCGGCTATAAAAGAGCTTGTTGGGTTTCAAGAAGAAATACTTTCAGAATTTAAGATAGATAAATGGGAGATTCAAATTCCCCAACCCATTGAAGGATTTATTGAAACCTTTTCTGAAATGATTAATGATGAAGAAATTGCCAGGATTATGCTTTCGACACCTGGCAAAAAAGCAAAAGACAAGGCACTCAAGGAATACAGGAACGAAAGAATCGAAGCTTTCAAAGAAAAATATGCTGAAAAATGGTCTGATGAAGAAATGGAATTAAATGAGAAATTCTTGAAAGCCCATTTTGATGAACGCCTGAAACATGTTATGAGACGTTCTGTTGTTGAAAACGATACACGTATGGATGGAAGAAAACACAATGAAATACGTCCTATAACCTGTGAACTGGACATTTTGCCGAGAACTCACGGTTCAGCCCTTTTTACCAGAGGAGAAACACAAAGTCTTGGAACAGTGACACTTGGTGCTCCCATCGATGAACAGGTAGTTGATACACTTTTTGAAGAAGGCTCAAAAACATTTATGCTTCACTACAACTTCCCACCCTTCAGTACAGGAGAGGTGAAAAGATTAAGAGGACCTGGTAGAAGAGAAATCGGTCACGGACATCTTGCAGAAAGGGCTCTTAAGTTCGTTATACCAAAAGAAGAGGAATTTCCTTATACCATTAGGGTGGTTTCTGAAATTCTGGAATCTAATGGTTCTTCCTCCATGGCTACTGTCTGCTCTGGATCCCTGGCTCTCATGGCAGCAGGTGTACCCATAAAGAAACATGTTGCTGGTGTGGCTATGGGAATGATTCAGGAAGAAGATAAAACCGTAGTTCTTACAGACATTCTGGGAAATGAAGACCATATGGGTGATATGGATTTCAAAGTTACCGGAACCCGCGATGGCATAACGGCTTTTCAGATGGATGTTAAAGTTGCTGGCGTTTCAGAAGAGATTATGCTTAAAGCTCTCCAGCAAGCTCGGGATGCCAGAAAGAATATTCTAGACCTTATGTATAGCACAATCCCGGAACCAAGGAAAGAAGTATCCCGCCATGCTCCTGTAATAAAGGTCTTCAACATTCCATACGATAAAATAGGCGAATTGATCGGTCCTGGTGGCAGAGTCATCAAAAAGCTAAGCAGCGATTATGAAGCGAAGATTTTCATAGACGACGAAAAGGCACAGGTAAAGGTCATTGGTAATAACCCCGAAAAGATTAACAAGCTTATGAAAATAGTCGATATAATGCTCAAGGAAATTGAAAAAGGACAGGTTTTTGAAGGAATCATATCGCGTGTTGAACCTTACGGCATCTTTGTAGAGCTGGCACCGGGCAAAGTTGGATTGCTTCACTCATCTAAACTTGGTGAAAATCTGAAGGAATTCTTAAAGACAAACGGCGTAGGATCTCCCGTGAAAGTCGAAGTTACAGCCATAGACAACATGGGTAGAATCCAGTTAAAACGGTTCGGTGTCGAAGTAAAAGAAGATGACCACCCCAGAAAACCTTCGAGAAATCCAGGAAGATCAAACCAAAACAGAAGATATCGTAAAGACTGAGGGTGGATTATAACTATGCAGAGAATATTGAAAGCAACAGATATCACATTGAAAGAACTTAGCAATGGATCCATTGTCGTTGGTGAAAAGAAGAGAGAGACCCGCACAGTCTCTCTCGCTTTTGCCTTCAAAGTTGGTTCTATAAACGAAAACGAAAAAAATAACGGAATCTCACATTTCATCGAACATGCCCTTTTCAAAGGTACTCATAATCGCTCTTCTTATGACATAAAAGAACCCATCGAGCGTGTTGGTGGGACGCTGAATGCCTATACGGGAAGAAAATCCACAGTTTATTTTGCCCAGGTCCCCTATACACATGCGCAAAATACAATTGAAATCCTTTACGATATGGTGCGCAATCCATCTTTTTCAGAATCTGAAATATCCACCGAAAAAAAGGTTATCCTCGAGGAAATAGCGGAATCGCATGATGATCCAGTAGATCTGATATACAATAAGACACTTTTGAAAATATGGGATAAGAACTACGGGAAGCCCGTTCTTGGAACTACGGAGACTGTTTCAGCTTTAAATCATATATCTCTGGCTGATTACTACAACACCCATTACACTTCCAATAGACTGGTCTTCGCTGTTGCTGGCAATTTTGATAACAACTTTTTGGAAAAAGCAGAGGAAATGATTCTATCTTTTCCTCAGCCCCGTGAGTTCCCCAAGCCGATTGTTGGCTCAATGAAACCAGCCAGAGAAATAATAATAGAAAAAAAGAAAGACCTCAAGCAAGTACACTTACTTCTTTCAGTCAAAGCCCCATCAAAAAAAGATATGAATTTTGAGGCTTTCAAAATCTTCAATGTATTGCTTGGAAGTGGGAT
>NZ_CEYIHJ010000077.1:0-8384 GCF_982836095.1 Kosmotoga sp. | reverse complement strand
TTCATATTTTCCAAAATAATCTCTGCGAAGGGACCTTTATATTTTTCCGCTTCTCTTCGAACCAGTTCGTTGACAATTGTATTGGCCTTTACGAGTTCTTTTTTTACGAGCGTATAGATCTTCTCAGCTTTGATCATAGTATCACCACTATTCAAAGGTCTTTAAAAGCCATATCTAAAAGGTTCTCATACTCCAGGTTCTTTTCATTGAGTTTGTTGTATTTCAATCGAATTTTTGTCAAGTCGCTTTCGAATTTTTCCAAGAGCTTCTTCATCCCCGTTTTAGAAGGTCCTCCAGATATTCTCCTGACTTCCACAAAGTGTTTTGGGGAAAGCACCTTTTGGATTTCTTTTTTTGAAAAGGGGAAAGTCTTTCCAATTTCCTTTTCAAAACTCTCTTTCAGAACATCATAAGATTTGCCAGAACGCACAAAGGCTGAAACGATTTTATGTGCCTTTCTAAAGCCTATTTTTGCCTCTCTCACAAGAGTATCTGCAAGTTCAGTTGTCGTAGCTCCAGAGGATAAGGCAAGTTCTTTACATCTTTCGCTGTTTACTTCTATCCCTTCTATAATTGTTTTCAGTAATACTACAACAGAATCAACGTACTCGCTCGCACTGTCAAAAATCCTCATTGGAGCATCTGCTACTTCGTTAACATCCTGAAAGGGGACATTCCTGAAAAGGTTTGTCAAATTTGCAAATTCCCCTGCTGCCATTTCTGAAAAGATTCTTATATGTTCAAGAATCACCGGATTTCTCTTTTGTGGCATAATGCTGCTTATCTGTACAAGTTCATCGGGAAAGTCCACAAGACCTACTTCATTTGATGCTTTGTGACTGATGTCAGCAACAAACCTTCCTACATCCTCAAGAAAATGCCTAATTGCTGAGGAAGGATGGGTTATCCAATGTGAGGAAACTATGGCACGATAGGAGTTCTCTACTGGTTTTTCAAAGCCCAAAAGCTCAGCAAGGCGTTCCCGATTGATATTAAAACCGCTTGTGGTTATAGCAGCTGCACCCGCGGGACAGAGATTTACTTTCTCATAGGCATTAAAAAGTGCTTCTAAATCTTCTATGACTTCAAAGGCAAAGGCAGACAAGTAATGAGCAAAAGTGGATACTTGGGCAGGTTGCCCGTGGGTGTAAAGCAAAAAGAGTTTGTCATCTGTCTCCAGAGTTTTTTTTAGGAGTTCCTTCAAAAGCAACAACATTGATTCAACAATCTTCAGAAGCTTTTTTCTCACGTGCATTCTAAAAACAGTTGTATCGAGATCATTTCTACTTCTACCTGTGTGAAGATAACCGGCAATATCAGATCCTACATATTTTGCCAGCTTGTTTTCAAAGAGAAAGAAAAGGTCCTCAAACCCTTCTGGCAGCTCTTCCGGTAAGTCAGAGTTTTTTTCAAAAGCTAAGATTGCATCCTTTATTTTTTTCGTTTTTTCGTAATCGACTACTTTGCACTCTTTCAATACTACAAGATGGGCCTTGTTTTCCTGAATAAAGTACTTCAGAAAATTTTGCTTCCAATTTCTGTACGAGGGAGCGAGAACGTACTTTTGATAATTTTTATTCATGCTCATTTCTCAACGCTTCCTTCAAGGAGTTCTTCGATGTTTTTATAAAGAACACGGTCTATTTCATCGTCTTTCATTCCTATGTAAACCATGGCCCGGTATTGCTCATCGAAATAGCTCTTTGAAAACCCTCTGGGGAACCAGCTAGAATCTGTTCCAAAAATGATCCTCTCGGGACCGATGGTTTCATAGTACTTTCTGAAAAGTTTTTCGAGAGTGATTTCATAAGGCATCCATCTCATCCACTGATTCGAACCACTTGTGTCTATGAAAACATTTGGACAAGCCCAGCATAAGTTAAGGGTCTCAAAAACATAACCATCGCCAAAATGCGGGATTATGAAGTTTATCTCTGGAAAATTTTTGGCGACATCGTGAATGATCAAAGGGTTTATATTGACGTGGCTTGCAATACCCCCTGCACCGCCCATAATTCCAAAATGAATGAGAACAGGAATTTTGTAACTCTGGGCAACTTCCCATACAGGATAAAGACTTTTATCATTCAAAGGGACCGAGACCCTGGGGCCAAGGATTTTATAACCGTTCAACCCCTTTTGCAGGTATTTTTCGAGCGTTTCTGCGGCATCAGGTTCTGAAGGGTCATGATGAGCATATCCCACAAATTTATCAGGATGAGCAGATATTATTCTCAACATATTATCGTTACCGTTTGCAGTAACAAAGACAACTTTTGATAGGTCGTATTCAAGAGTTTCTTCGTACCATCTTTCGATTAACTCATCCAAATCATCAATCGCCTGTGGAATAGGGAACTGCCAGGCTTTTCTCCATTTTTCACGTTCCGATTCAACTCTGGGATGAACTTCCTTATTCATAACACTCTTGAGATCTGAAAGTGGAAAGTGAGCGTGTGAATCGATTACCCTTGTTATCATACTGTCACCCCTTCAGTCCGGACATGGTAATGCCCTTTACAATTTGCTTCTGGAATATGAGGAAGAATATTATAAGTGGTATTGTGGAAACTGCTGCTCCTGTCATTATGAGTTCCCAACTCATGGAGTTTTCACTGGAAAAGTACGCTACTCCAACAGGTAGTGTGTACATTTTTGGTGAAGAAGTAACGATCAATGGCCATAAAAATGCGTTCCAGTTACCAATGAAATTGAAAATTGCCAGTGTAGCCAGAGCGGGTTTCACCAAGGGAAGCACTATCTTGAAAAAGATACCAAATTCTGAAACACCATCAATTCTCGCCGCATCTATGAGATCATTGGGAATAGTGGACATAAACTGTTTCATGAGAAATATACCGAAAGCGCTTATCATCCCTGGAAACATGATACTCCAATATGTGCCCATCCAGTGCAGGTTCCTTACCATGATATACCACGGGATCACCAGCATTTCAGTAGGTATCATCAACGTACTGAGAATCAGTATGAATATGAGCTTTCTTCCTGGAAAATCAAATTTTGCGAGTGTATAACCGATCAATGAATCAAAGAAAAGGACCGAAACCGTTGTTACCACCGCTATCAAAAGGCTATTCAAAAACCATCTTGGGAAAAGTGAGTAGTTAAAAATATACTGGTAATTGTACAGCGTTGGGTACTTTGGAAATAGATTGAATTCATATATTTCGCCGGAATCCTTAAAAGAAGAAGAGAACATCCAGATAAAGGGGAAGACCATTAGTACGGCGAATATAGTGAGAAATACGTATGCTGAAATCGTTGTTAATCTATCTCTTTTAACCATTTCATCACTCCCAAGATCATTAATATTCTATGTTTTTGTTCAGAATTATCATTTGAACAAGGGTTATTATCATAATTATTCCGAAAAGAATAACTGTCGCTGTAGCTGCTGTTCCCATATCAAAGGACATAAATGCCTTCTGGTAAATATACAAAACAAGAGGCTTGGTGGAATTTAGAGGACCTCCAGAACCTTGATCTGTCATGTTGTAAACCTGGGTGAAAATTCTCAAGAAAGTAATGCTCTGAGTAACGGCAAGGAATACGATAATGGGATTCAGAAGTGGAATAGTTATTCTCCACAAAATTTGCCTTCTGTTGGCTCCATCGATTTTCGCCGCTTCTATATACTCTTGAGGAATTGTTTGCAAGCCAGCTAAAAAGATGATTACACAGTAGCCGAGATTAACCCAAACGGTGGTAACCACTATAGACGGAAGAGCTTGAGAAGTGCTCATCAAAAAGGGTTGAGAATCCAAGCCAAGGATCGTGAGTAAATTATTTATGAAACCTATTGGTGGTTGTTGATACATCCATTTCCAAACCCAGCTTACTGCAACAAGAGGAGTGATATAAGGCATAACGTAAAGCAATCTATAGAAACCCTGAAACTTTTTTATCCTATTCAAGACTAATGCAAGATAAAGCGAAACTATTATAACTGCTGGTACACCAAACGCCACGTATTTCAACGTATTTATTATGGCCTTCACAAAGACCTCATCTTTGAAGATATTTATGTAGTTCAAAAGCCCGATAAAATTCTTTTTTGGCGATATCAAATCCCAATCTGTGAAGCTCAACCAAAAAGAATATACCATGGGATAAAATCTAACGACAATGAAGAACAAAAGTGGTATTGCTAGAAAAGTGTAAGCTGTTATGATTTTTTTCTGCCTTAGCCTCATTCTGCACACTCCCGAAAATGAAATTCAGCCCGGGGTGCAACCCCGGACTGAAAAACGATCAATGAACGGAACTCCAGAAATTGTCAAGAACCTTTTGCTCCTCTTCTGCAGCTTCTTTCCAGGCAATTTCAGGAGCTATGCCTTTCAAGACAACTTTATCAACAGCATCCATCATGACTTGCCTTTGAGCAGATTCGTCAACAAAGAACGTTGCATGAGCGTATTCCAAACCTCTTAAGAAAGCCCCATAGACAGGGTCATCGAAATATTGCTTCGCAAGCTCAGGGTTGGCAGGAAGTTCGCCTACGTTTTTCAACCAAAGCTTCATGGATTCTGGCGAAGAAAGGAACTTTATGAACTTTATCGCTGCTTCCAGTTTTTTGGGATCTTTGGTGGCATTTGTAGTAATGCCGTTAGCCCAGAAAGATGCAAAATTTGATTTTACACCAAGATAGCTTGGAAGTTCCGCAACACCCCAGTCAAGTCCTTTAATCTTATTGAGTGTTCCTATTCTGAAGGAACCATCAATTGTCATTGCGGCTTTTTGAGCTTTGAAAGCGGTCACATCATCATTCATGAACCCGGGATATCCTACTCTGTCAACAGTAATCAAATCGGTGTAGAATTTCAGAACATCGGAACCCGCACCAGTTTTGTCGTAAAGAACTGTTCGAGCATCAGAAGTATAAGGAACTCCTCCAAATTCTCTCACAAGGACTTCTCTTATCCAGTGATGCCCTTGCCCGGAAGGTTGCATGGTGAGACCTTCTTGAACGATATTTCCTTTTTTGTCGTATACTGTGAGCTTTTTGGCATACTCAACAAGTTCTTGTAAAGTTGTTGGTGGCTTTTCAGGATCGAGACCAGCTTTTTCAAAGAGCTTTTTGTTCCAGAAAAGTGCCAGAGATCTCACAGCAATGGGCAAAGCATAATATTTTCCGTTAAATTCGACTCCCTTTGATACGAAGGAAAAGAACTGTGACTGCAAATATTCCTTTGAAAAGACATCTTCGGGAAGGGGAATCAGATATCCGGAAGTAACATACTTCGGGATCCATCCGTAATAAAGGTTGATTACATCCGGACCGACTCCTGCGGGAATGGAAGAGGCTACTTTCTGATTGTAGTTTGCATATGGGAAAGTAACATGCTCTACTTCGATATCCGGATATTGCCTTTCGAACTCTTTGATCAGCTGATCGATGGTATTTTTCTTTGTTTCATAGAAATATTGCCAATACGTAATCTTCGTTTTTGCTGCAAAAGCGAAACTGGTAAGGATCACAGCAAGTAGTACAAGCATCACAAAAAATCGTTTCATACAAACACCCCCTATGTAGTTTTACCCTCTACGGGCAATCTATAAAAGAATTTCATTTTGTCCGTGATAAACCGCCCCCAACACTACTCCCAGTTCACCCAGCAAAGCCCTCTTAAAAGTAACTCTTTGGTATATCTCTTCTGGTACAATTCGCCTTATTGTTGGTAGGATTAATTCAATCAGGGTTTCATACTGGTTATAACCAATTCCACCGGTGATAACGATCACGTCAGGATCAAAAAGCGTTATTATATTTCCAAGCGCAACTGCAAGATGTTCACAGCCTTCAGTTAATATTTTTCTGAATGCTTCATCATTTTTGTGGGAGTCAAAATACTCTTTGAGATTCACCTTTTTACCTCTTTTTCCACTAAAGGCATTTTCAAAGCTATAACCCGAAAACCAGCTTTCAAGGCTTCCAAACCCATTTGTAGATATCCGGTCATGCGGCCAGCTTGTAATCATATAACCTATTTCGCCCGCCATACCATGAGAACCTTCGTACACCTGCCCATTTATCACAAAAGCCCCTCCGGTGCCTGTACCAAGAGAAAGTAGAAACATGTTTTTTGAGCCTTTGGCAGCACCTAACCACAGTTCCCCAAGCGCATTCAAAGTTACATCGTTCGCAATGCTAACAGGAAGCCCAAAACGTTTCTCTATCTCTTCGGCAAGATGAACATCTCTAAGATCGAAAGAAGGTATGAAATGTATAACTTGGTCGTCACTGCTCACAGTGCCAGGTACGCCTATACTTATTGCCAATATTTTTTCTTTGGGAATTTTCAAAACACTTTTGATACCAGTTTCAACAAGAGAAAAAAGCTCTTCTTTGTTCTTTATTCCTTTTGTGGAGAAATTCGTCTTTTCTAAAATTTTCCCTTCAAGGTCTGTTAAAGCAGCTATCATTTTTGTCCCTCCTATATCAAGAGCCACAATGTATTTGAAGTCAGGGACAAACGAAAGCAGAATCGGCTTTTTTCCACCTTTTTTTGAACTCAACCCACGCTTTTTTTCAACCAGTGCTCCCAGGGTTACGAACTTTGAAACAATTTTAGACACAATCGGCTTACTAAGCCCAATTTGCCTGGAAATCTCAGCCCTTGATATCAAGCCATGTTTTCTAACTGTATTCAAAACATTTATTTCGGTCCTTGTGAATTTCACCATGGATACGCTCCTTGTTTTGAGGTGTTTATTAGTAAACTAAATTAACTAACTAAATATAGCATTTTTTTATCCAATATACAAATCAAAAAAGCAAAGATAAAATTAGCTATTTACTTCTTAGAAGAGATATTCGTCAAAAACCGTTTCCATTCGACGATCGTTATTGGTAATAAACTTTTGAACATAGGCATTGCCCGGTTGCCGGTTTTGTTATAGACTTGAACCGGAAAATTCATTCAAAAGGGTGAGTACATGAAGCATACTAGCAAAAAAATACTTGAACCAATCTTGCTTCTCCTTCTTTTCGCCTTTTCCTCTTGCTTTTTGGTAGCCGCATGGGATTGGGTAATATGTTCAAGACAATAATGTACACCGCACATGATCTTCTCCTCAATACTGTATTTTTCATCATGGCAGTTGCCGTTTTGACTGGTGCATTGGGAGGGCTTTTGTCAGAATTTGGCGTGGTGAGATTATTAAACAAGCTTCTCTCACCATTGATGAAGCCTCTTTATGATCTTCCGGGGGCTGCTGCTATCGGCATAATCACAACATACCTATCCGACAATCCCGCTATACTCACATTGATAAAAGACAGGCATTTTGTGAGGTGCTTCAAACAATACCAGTTACCTCTCATGTGCAATTTGGGTACTTCTTTTGGCATGGGCCTCATGTTAACCACATTTATGATTGCCCAATCAGCTATTGCAGGCTACAACCTGCTTGTTCCAGTGCTTATAGGAAATGTTGCCGCTGTGGCTGGAAGCATCATTTCTGTTAGAATAATGAGCCATTATACACGAAAGGCTTTCAGAAACACATCGGCGTTTGGCGAAATTTCTATCCTTTCAAATAAAGAGACTCAAACGGATAAAAGCTACTTCGAGAGGTTTATGGATGCAATTCTCGAAGGCGGAAAGAGTGGCGTAGAATTAGGACTTTCCATTATTCCAGGTGTCCTGATTATCTCTACATTTATCATGATGCTTACCTACGGACCAGCTTCACCCAAAGGCTATTCGGGTGCTCCATATGAAGGTATCGCTGTGCTTCCTTGGTTGGGCGAAAAGCTCTTTTGGATATTAAAATTGCTTTTTGGCTTTAATTCACCCGAACTCATCGCTTTCCCATTGACTTCTTTAGGCTCTACTGGAGCAGCTCTTGCTCTTGTACCAAAATTCATTGCCGATGGCATACTTATGCCAAACGACGTTGCTGTACTTACGGCCATTGGCATGTGTTGGAGCGGTTATCTCTCAACCCATGTTGCCATGATGGATTCTCTTGGCTCACGAAATCTCGTTGGAAAAGCCATATTCAGCCATACTATTGGTGGAATGGGGGCTGGAATAATCGCTCATTTGTTGTATACTCTGGTATCATTGCGATAGAGAGGGAGAACGTTGTACCGAGTTATGAGTATCAAGAGCCGAGTTATGAATTATGAATTATGAGTTAAGGAGCCGAGAAATCGAGTGACGTGATTCGAGTTACGAGTAGCGAGAATATCAAGAGCCGAGTGACGTGATTCGAGTTACGAGAGAGAACATCTAAACCCCAATAACTGGACCCTATACCCTGCTCAATGCCCTAGACCCCGTTCTATAGTCGATTGCATCAGCAGTTTATAGCGTGTTTTTGAGAGAATCAAGAACAGGAATTATAGTTGCAACTAT
>NZ_CEYIHJ010000076.1:0-8552 GCF_982836095.1 Kosmotoga sp. | reverse complement strand
CTGGTAGTGATTCACACTGAGACAATAATAACTGATATACCTGGGTCTCAGGGCTGCCAAGATCCTTTAAAATTGAAACTTTACGGTTAAGCGCTTCCTTAAAACAGGTACCGGATCTCATGGCTTTTTCAACAGCGCATAAAGCAAATACCGGTTTTTTCCATTCAAAAAATCTAACAAGTTTATCATCTTCTTAAGCATTCAGTAGGAGAAGTGCATCGAAAATTTCCATAAAAAAGCAGAAATGGTTCTTCTGAAGCATTTTATTTTATAGTTCACTTGTTTTTTATCCAAATTCGATGACGCATTGCATCATTTTCGTTGATGAACTTTTGAAAAGCCTATTTTTCGGACAGGCACTAATTATTTACCGGTGAAATTGGCAAATAATTATTTCGGTGAAATTGGTAAGGAATTAAATCGGTGTTTCCACACGGTCTAATTTTTCTATATTCGGTATTGATGAACCTTAATAATCAAGGCCTAACCCCAAGCCTAAGTTCTTTGAGTCAGGGTGTGGCCCTTGTGGCTTTGGTGCAGCAGACGTCGGATCTGGCCTTGGTCCAAAAAGGTCTTCACGAGCCCAACCTTTTTCTCCTATTGGTGTCACCACGCGAAACCATCTGCCCTGTTTGTCGATAATGCCGACCTGTTGACCTCGACAGAGTTTAACAATAATCCGGGAAGAAGTAGTAGCTTTATTTCGTATGTTAGCACATTGAACGGCAATCGTCATACGCTCCAAATTTTCAGGGATGGTATATGATGGCCTATTACCTCCAGACGAATCAAAACATATGGATTGAGCATAACTGTTATTGTCAAAACATCTCAAATTGATGATATTTGTTTTGTTCGGATCTATTTTGACATGTTGCGAATCAATCACGTTTCCGACCCTATTCCGTATAAGGATAGTAAGCTTATGGCCATCGATTCTCCCTGAATAAAATGAAATCGATTCGGGTGCCGTTAACCAAGTTCGGGTGTCCGCCTTGGCCATAGTTATATTTAAAAGCGACAATGGTATCTGAGCCATTTTTCTCGAAAATTTGTCTTCCTTATCTATCTGACAGACGATTTTTGCATCCCGCAACGATTGGACAATTACCCTGAGTACAGCCTTTGTTACATTTTCCGGGAGTTTCTCTTCATATTCCTTCAGCGGCAGCAACTTCATGTCGGTCAATTTATCAAGCCTTCCAACTGCTTTAGATCCGGAGCTCATCAAATCAATACTTCCAATGTTGGTATGAGAGGCTTTGATTCGTGCTATTGAGAACTGCCCAACTGTTCCTGAATAAGGGTTCGGAAAAGGAATGCTCAAATTCTCCTTTGTGGGCGCCCGACCCACCTGAGCAAAGACATAGAGATTTTGTCCCGAGACCATGCAATGGCTATTACTCTCATAATCGGACAATATGTTCCTCACGTATCGATTGTCTGTCAGAGCATCAGCGTTTATCAGTTGTGGACCGACATTTACGTATTCTCCGGAGAGGCTGAAATTCAGCGCTGCCATGAGGTAGGTAAATGAATTTTCATACGAATTTCTCACAGACATGACCTTGCGTCTCAGATCTGGAGGAAGTCCTGCCTTACAGGTCAGTTCTCTCAGGTCTTTGTCAAGGTCATATCCCTTTTGATTTCTCCTTTCCTGTGCTTTCTTTGTCTTTGCTTGCTGCTTGGCCACTGAGGCTTTTTGTTGTTCAATCTGCTTTTCGATTTTCCTTTTGCTTTTTTCGACTTTTGCACTCTCAAATTCCGCATATTCTTTTATCATCTTGTGTCTTTCAATTCCTCGCATCGTCTCAACCCTTGCGGAATCCACATCACCCAACATCAAATAGTTCATTGCCTTGATCGTATGGATATAGACTTTCTCATAGTCTGCAAGCTCATAGTCCCGTGAGCCCTCTCCGAACAGCACGTCAATGGTCGCGCATCCTACCTTTCTTGCACTTAGTATCGCCTCCTCCTCCCTTGCTGTGTAGCGTCTGTACGCCTCTTCCAGCAATCGATTGCTTTTTTCAAAATTTCCCTTGAAAGAATAAACGGTGCCTAGCTCCAGAAGATAAATAACATCAACTCTATCCTTTATGTCTCCGTCTTGTTCGAATACCTTATGCTCCAGAAATTTTATCTGTGTTGTCTTGCCGAGATCAAAGTGCTTCATCACAATCGAGTAGTTCTGTGCTGCACAACCAAGAAAAAAGCATAACCCAATGAAAATAGAACATATATAAATAATTTTCCTTGATAGAGCATTCATCTTGTTTCCTTTCATGTTGACTCACCAGGCCTCAAATTGCGGCTCCGTGGCACAGACCAAAGAGCTTACAAGAAACCGTGTTGTTTACTGCCTTTTCTTGATCAAGCACAGGGTGTTGCCGTTTGATTTCTGGAAATTGGCATAAATGCCATTCTGTCTGAGTACCTCGTAAAGCTCTCTCTGAAAATCAAACTTTTTCCCAAGATATTTGACATCAATCTCAAAATCCTTGAAACTTGCGTTCCTTACGTCCTTTCCCTTAAATCCACTTAAATTCTCAATAAGCCCCACAATAGTAAATATCTCGTTCTCATCGAAGTTCTTGAACAAACAGGAATAACGAGTGCCGCTCTGGACCTGTCTACCAAAATAGGCGACCGTACCACCTAATACCGATTCAGCCACATTCGATGCCAATTGCCTGATTTCCGTTTCAGATATAAGGCTTTCATTCACATCGTCTATTGTCCGTCTGGCGGTTCTGACATTTTTACAATCTTTACGGGAAGCAATGATTTCTGCCGTTGCTGGCGCCACTACTTGCAGGCTTACATCAAATGAAACCTCGGCAAAGTATTCGTTTGTGAGTTCAGTCCTCTTTACTGAACCTACATCAAGCACCAGGAGAAGATCCGCTGCCTTTTTGAGAACCATTGCGGAAATAGCATCCATACTCAATGAAGCTCTGCCTGAATGTCCAATCTCACGCTGAACATCGCGAACAAGGGCCTTATCTAGGACAAGAAAGCCTTTCCGGATGAATGCTTTGTTTACGGCTTGCTCTGCAGCCACCACTGCTCTGCAGCTTCCTGGCAATGAGATGCGTCTTCCCGGCACATAAACGGTAATAAACCGGCGATTACCGATCTGCTGGCGCAGGATCCCAAGTGCCCTCAAATCGTCCTTTATGTTGGCAAGCTGAACCTTGGCCCTGATGCATACCTCGTATGTATTGCCGGTATGTGTATGGCCTTCAGACAATATGGTGTAATTCTTCACATATCCGGATGACTGAGAATATATCCTATCGCGAATCAATTGGTCGTTTTGCACCATGGTTTGTGAGTCAATGACGGTTCCCAGGCCCATTTCAACAGCGTTTCTCTGGGCATTCTGGAGCGCCATGGTTCTGGCCCTTGAGATGTTTTCATTAACTATTGACGCAGTCCCACATGCGTCTACCATTTTTAGGGCGGCACAGCAGACTGAGGCATAGGAAATCACAATCAGGCCCATGGCGACATACAACAGAAAAAATCTACATGATCTCATCGGTTACTCCTAAACGTACTGTTCAAATCCGGAATATTTTAAAGTCCAAACAAGCCCTTTTTCCTAACCTTACGAAGCTTGGCCTCATCCGCCCATTCCAACGTTCCTGTTCGGAAGTCCACCATGTTCAAGGTAAATTTATAAGAGACATCCTTCCTATTGCTTGTAATAATCTGGACACCTGTAAGCTCTCCGTATATCCGATATCTGGGAGCCTGTTGATTACTCAGATATATCTGTCTGTCCTTGTCGGTGATTCTGTTGCCGAATGCCTCTTCTGCCGACCGTTTGTCATAAGCGCCTTTTTCCGTGTAGTCTATTGCAAATCTGACCTTCCCGCTTTTTATTAGTTCTGTTCTGATGGAATCTGTGATTGCTTTGGTGTCAATGTGCTCGGATGTCTTATTTTTCACAATATCCACTCTAACCAAAGGCCGATTAGGCCCGAAATTGAAACGATTGACCAAAGATCGGGCCATTTTTTCAGCGATAATAGATAAATCTGTTGCACTGAAGGTTGTATAGACTTGGCTGTCATCCATGATATCAATGCGCTTGGTAGTCGCACATCCGCCCACAAGAATCAGACTCAGGACCAAAACTATGAATCTTACTTCCAACTTCATCTTTTTCCTCCTCCCAATTTATATTGTTTCATGTCGCCGGATCTTAGATTAAATTGTCCTGAGACGACAAAGGGTTAAGACTCTCAGTTCAAAAAAGCTTTCCAATGGCAACATAATAAAGCCCCGCACGGGTATCTTCCCATGTGGCAACTACCGGTAGGGCCTTAATGATTCCAGATACCTTTTCTTCCTCCACTGAAATAAACTTGGAGAGCATCTCATGCTCAACCCCGGATTCTTTAATGGTAAGGACTTCTCCATCTGCAAGATACTCCACTGAGGAAAGCTCAATCCCCTTAGTATGACCTAACACAGATCGCATGGCCTTGATTTTTGCTATCCTTCTGGCGTTGCTTATAGAATCCTTCAGTTGAGTGGAACCTACGGCCACTAAAGCTTTTCTGCCATCGTCCAATTGAAATCCCCGGACACCTCCATGAGACCGGAGAACAGGTGATGTATTGACAAGGGATATAAAGAAATCTCTTAAGGTTTCCCCCGATTTTCCGGACGAAGGAGCAGGATTCAGCTTCTTTTGTTGACCTTCTTGGCCAACAATTTTCCCCACTGCCACATACAGTGTTTTGTTATCTTCAGTCCACCAGGTTCCGACAATGGGTAATTGCCGTATTATTCCTTCCACCTTTGTTTCAGTTATTTGAAGGAAAGATGAAAGTGAAATGGTTCCATTTGTTTTTTTTGTTTGTAATGATCCTGTTTTTGCAACGCGAGATGTTGAAATCTGGATATCCCCGCTAAAGGAAAGAATCTCGGTTCTGGCAAGGATCTCGCCCTCTCTTTTTGCTCTGAGGATTGTTTGAGGTAATCTGTTATCCAAAAATGTCCTTGCGATTCCTATCAGGAGGCAAGAGCTGTCATTCAGATCAAATAGCATAGCCCCGCCTTCTTTCATGAATCCTGGGTGCTGTATGAGCACATCGTAAAACTGATATTCGATAGATATGGACCGGAATGGGAGAGATGTATCGTCTGCCTGGGCTGTGACTGAGATAGGGAGTAAAAGCAAAAAAATAAATATCACCACCCGCTCGCAAGCTCGCTTGAGACGCACAGAAAAGAAAAAATACTTTTCATTTTCTTCTGAGAGGGAAAAAAATGTGAATTCTGAAAAACTGTGTTTATCTGTGTCCCAAAATATTCTTAAATTCTGCATAATTTTCCTGGACCCATTTGTTTTTACTGCTTTTTACCGCATTGTGTTCGAAATAATACCTTGCACTTTCTTCAAGGCCAAGAGAGTGACAACAAAGGGCTAAATTTGTGAGGGCGAAATCATATTCAGGTTCAAGGGTAAGCGCCTGCCAGAGGAAAGGCAGCGCCATTTCGGGTTTGCCAATATGACGATAGCAGGCTCCGATCAGGTTATATGTTTTTGGCGAAGCAGGCTGCTTTTCACAGGCGCTGAACAACAAATCAAGCACACGATTCACATCTTCATCTGTTTTTGCCTGATTAAACATCTCCACCGCCCGTCCGAATTCTTCATCCGGTGATTTTGTATCCCCATCCACAGCTTGACCCAGACTTGCTGCTACAAGGTTTGGAATCGGCCGATCACCCAAACGTTTCATTTCCGTTTTCCAGCTACTCGGCCATTCTTTGGCCCAGCTGTAATATTCCCATTCTGGTAGTGATTCACACTGAGACAATAATAACTGATATACCTGGGTCTCAGGGCTTCTAAGGGCCCTTAAAATTGAAACTTTTTTGTCCAGTGCTTCTTTAAAGCAGTTGCCGGTTCTCATAGCTTTTTCAACAGCACACAAGGCAAATACAGGTTTTTCCCATTCCAATAGAAAAAAGTCTGACAACACAAGGTAAGCTCGCCCATAGGCAGGAACCAGTTCTAATGCTTCGCAAGCATTGATAACAGCATCCTCCCATTGCCCCTTATTTGCCAGCTCTTCGGCCTTTTCTGTCAGTCGCATTGCCCTGAAAAGGTAATTCTGGAATACCAGCGTTTTCAGTTCAGATCCAATGGCTGTTGTATTGAAGCCGGGCTGAAAACAAAGTGCCATTTCTTTTTGGGCGTTGTCCCGCAACCATTTTCCGACCCGGCTCCGTATTTCACGATTGAATTTCGAATAAAGGGGCACATGACGCAAACAAAAGGCAAGGCCTTCCAATGACGGCTGTTCTATTTTGATATACTTATAAATTGCGGTCGATAAATCAGGAAACTCGCAAGGAACATCTTCTATCGCAGATAAAGGTACGGCAACAGCCGTGAAATGGCTTTGATCAGTTTCCCACTGCCGAATAACAGTTATTCCTTTGATTCGAAGAGGTGGTGCTATAGGAGCAAATAATCTGATAAAACGTCCGTATTCTTTCGAATCCAATCCAGCCGGAGCGTTCTTACATGAGGACGCCATATGAACAAGTTGTAACGCCCGTAATAAAGAGATTTTCTTGGCTAATTCGTGCGCTTTGTCCGGCCTTATCTTTTCTATAATGGCCTCGCCGGTTGCAAAGAGGAATTTTCCCTTGTACTCAATCCCCTCCTCTTTTTTCAAACCATGAGGAATATCCTTCCATGCCGGTTCCATGGCTTCAACAGGGGTAACCCATAAAACTATCAGCCCCATGAAAATAAGTATGGAAATAAGCTGGTTGACACTATTATTCGTCTTTTTCATGAAATAAGTTACCTATGATCCGTTCTTATCGTCTGATCGAGGGTTAAAGGCGTCATGGTTATTTTATGGTTTCCGCAAAAACTAAGCGGAAACCATAATTTTGGAGCTCGTCAGTGTTTACCTGAGTTGATTTCTGACGGGTTTACCAGGCATCTTTATCTGCACCTTGACCAGAAGAAATGACGCCCTTTCGCGCTGGACTTTCGACTTTTTTCTTTACTGCTGGTGTTTTAGCCGGTTCAGTGCTTTCGGGTTTGTGTTCAATGGCTTGTTTTAGTTCCTGGGCCATGGCTTGGGATGATGGAGACCATGACATGACTTTCAGGACCATGGGCTTGTCGGTAAAGGGGTGGGTCAATTCTTTGGTCATCAGCCCATGGAGCCCTGTGATCTTTTGTTTTTTTGACACTGCCCGGATATTTTCCTGAAATTGGCTGATAGATTTGTAGTCCTGGGCACCGGTATCTTCCTGGTACTCACTTGCATAAAGGGCCAAAACCTCCAACAATTCTTCTGTTGCAGAAAATGCAAGCTTCTCACCCATAAATGTGCGCATAGCGGCCATCGCCCGCAATCTTGCTTTTTTCCCCGCCCGCTCAAACGCTTTGTCCATTCGACCGCCAAGAGGCTCAACACCAGCCTGCCCAAAGGAAAGCAGTACATGTTGGCCCTCATTATTAATGTATGCACGCACTCCCGTCAAACAGGCCAGTTCACTTACGTCTTTGGGCAGTTGTTTACTAACTTCTTGCTTGGCTTGTTTATAAGGCAGTCCAATCGGAGCAATTCCGCGCTGCATACTGTCTACCATCCGCTGCATATTATGAGACCAGAGTGTAATAACTATAACCTGGTAGTTATTATGATAAGATCCCTCAAAGGACTGAATTATCTGTGTCCCTTGAACATCTGCAAAGGCACTTGCCGCCGCTTTCATTGATGCCTCACTGATATTTCTAAGGCGGTTTCTTTTTTCCTTTTTAGCTGCTTTCTTTTGTTTTATTTCCTCCTGATCTTTACTTGTATCCACTCCAGCATCTTTAATGGCTTTATCCAGTTTGGCTTCGGCTAAAATTTTAACTTTTTCAAACAAGCCGGACATAGTATCGAAAACCCCCATGGCTTTTGAATTTTTTTTAAGGGTTGGACTTGTGTTAACAATATTTTCCAGTTCGGCTCGTTCTTTCGGATTGATTTCCCTCTCACTGCTACCTCTTATCGTGGTGAGATCAACACCCATAAAAATTGCAGTTTTGACCTTTGCATCAAGCTCGGCTCTTTGAAAAGCCAGAAACCGGCTGTCGATATACCCTGGATCTGAAGGAGTTGCATTGACAGATGCTGAACCAATGCTGAGATAAAGAAGCTTGTCTTTAAACAAATTTCGACCTTCTTCAAAACCCTTGTCTGCCAGCCAATTCTGAGCAACATCCAAAGGATTTTCTCCGGACGGCAAAACTTTTCCCGGATGATTGAACTCCTGGCTGAGAACCTTCACACCGGGGCTGGTCGCAAGCACTTTCCACCCCTGTTCACTCGTTACATTCTGCATCTCTTGAGAAATAGCCGCTTTTTCGCTCTGTCCGGGTTCTTGGGCAAAACTTAAACCAGGGCCGATCAAGGATAAAATCATCACACAAAAGATTCCAAATAAAAAACGATAAAATCCCAACCCATTAACAGATTTCATTCAATACCTCCTTTCCTGATAAATTAGAGATG
>NZ_CEYIHJ010000075.1:0-8578 GCF_982836095.1 Kosmotoga sp. | reverse complement strand
AGAGGGAAAACAAACGGCCCAGGCTCAGTGATTTGCGTGAATCCGGTGCCATTGAGCAGGATGCAGACATGGTTATGTTCCTCTATCGAGAGGACTATTACAAGGATAAATCTGAAATTTCCGATACTCCTCATGAAGCCGAAGTTATTATCGGAAAGCAGAGAAACGGTCCCATTGGCACAATTAAGCTGAGCTTCAACCCTAAAATAGCAACCTTTTTTGATGCCGTACCTTCTGAATTTGTTGAATGATGGTGGTGTAAACATGATATATGCAAAGCAGTTGACCAAGAAATTTGGAGAACTTGTTGCCGTTAACAAGCTCGATCTTTTTGTTAAATCTGGTGAAATATATGGTTTTTTAGGCCCAAATGGTGCTGGAAAAACAACAACTATAAAAATGCTTACGGGAATATTGAAGCCTACCGAGGGTGAAATAAAGTTGTTGGGAATGAACATGGAAAATGACGAAATTGCTATTAAGAGAGCGATAGGTGTTGTGCCTGATGAACCAAGAATGTATGACAACCTCAAAGGCATTGAATTCATGCAATTTATCATGGAAATCTATAAGAGCCCAAGAGAAGAAACCGTGAAAAGATTCGAAGATATTTGCAAAGCATTTGGGATTGATTATCTCGATAAGTTCATAGGCGATTATTCTCACGGTATGAAACAAAAATTGATGCTGGCAACGGTTTTAATGAGACAGCCCAGGGTGGTCTTTCTTGATGAACCTACGGTTGGCCTTGATGCACGAAGCGCAAAGATTCTAAAACTCTGGCTCAGGAAAATGGCAAACAACGGTGCAGCGATTTTTATGACCACCCATGTGCTTGAAATTGCCGAAAAAATGTGCGATAGAATTGGCATCATCAATGAAGGGAAACTCATAGCCGAGGGTAACCTTGAAGAGCTGAAAGAGCTTTCAAAAGAGAAATACGAAACCCTTGAAGACCTCTTCCTGGAACTCACCGGGGGGAATGAATTCAAAGACATTATCGACCATTTAAGCGAATAATGGATGTGATACTTTGAAAACACTTCTGATTTTATTAAAATATAGATTGAAAAATACTTCTTTTTCCAGAAAAACCCGATCTCGCTTTTACATTCCCGGACTACAATTTTTGATACTTTTATTGGTATTTGGCAGCTTGATCTTTCCGGGGGCATATAGAACTTTTAGTGAATTGAAACAATATGAAGAAAGCCTGAATCTTTCAATTGTAAATGGATTGAGCATTTCAGAGTCATATTTTTCTTTTATAACCCTGGTAATGCTTGTGCTTGGCTTTTTGAACTTCTTACCTTATCTTGTCTATTCCCTGAGTGATTATGAAGAGCTTAACTTCCTGTTGCAGCTACCGGTGAAAAAGGGGACTATTTTTGTTTATAAGGCTTTTGACGCTTTTGCCGGGACTTTTATGAGTTTTGCCATATATATACCAATAGCTTTTGCTTTTGGCCTTTCCAGAAGCCTATTTTATGCTTTTCTGACGTTACTGGCAGCTTTTACAGGCTATTTTTTGATGCTCACTCTGGCTTTGTTTGTTTCCAGCCTTCTTTTTAACCATATCTCAAGAAACATTGCAAAAAGACTTGGTGGGGTACTGATTCTGGTGAACGCAGTTGTGTTTTTACTCCTTTTCAGTGTTGTAGCATCCAATGGTTCATTTGAAGCGGGCAAGATCCTTGAAATATCTTCGTCAATGGCTAAAAGATATCTACCATCATACTGGGTAGCTAAAGCCGCTACGGGTGGAGGGCTGGAATGGCTGCTTTTGCTTTTTTTCGGAATGTGGTTTTTTCGAATGGCTTACCGCTTTGCGAGTAAAGCCCTTTTTGAGCCAGTCGAAAGCGAAAAGAGTATTATAGCTTTCAATGAAAATAAACGGGTAAATCTAATCAAGAAAGAAATATTGCTTCTTGCGAGAACTGAACAATCATTCTTTTTCTTCTTCTACCCGCTTATCTTTTCGATCATCATGATATTTACCACAAGAGAAATGTATAGCTCTACACTTGTTATGGTTATGATTTCCTCTTTTTATGCGTCACAGATGATGGTCATTTCAATGTCTTCAGAATTTTTATCCTGGCCCTTACCGGCTTACCTTCCCTTGAAACTGGAGACAGCGATCCTCGCGAAAACAATTTTGATTACGATGATTTATACCACGCTTTTTGTGGTCTCCATTCTTATAAACGTAATGTATCTGGATATGAACCCTTTACTGCTACTTTCCTTTCCAGGAGCCTTTATGACATTTTTCATATCCGCTTTGCTCGGTGTGAAATTTTACCTGTCTTCAGGTGCCTATAAATCGGGGGTTCACAGAAGAAGGCTTGGATTAGGGTCAACGTTAATTCTTGAAATCTTAACCTTCGTAGCGGCAGTAGGTAATATCATGGTTTTGATGGCATTTTTGTATGTCCGAGCAATGCAAAAAGTCAATATATTACTTTTTGATTTACTATTCAGTGGAACGACCGGTATCTTGCTCGGGCTGGGAATACCGATTTTTGCCTCTGTTGTTATGACTGTTTATTCTATGAAAGCTTTGAAGAAGCAATTACGCCTAATAAAAGAAGGGAAGTGAAATTGTGCAAATTTCTTTGGAACAGATCCTCTCGGTCCTGATGGGAAAAGTTGAAGCTCTTGAGGCAGCCCTTGATGACCTGCGTTTACGCAACAATATAATCTTGCGTCTGGTTAAAAACTCGGGCGAACTCGACAGGGAAATGATTCAAGAGGCAGTCAAAGAAGAGCTGGAAGTCTCTAAAAAAGCCGGATTGATTGAGGACAACAAAGAAACTCTGTCAACCATTGACAGCCTTACAGACAGCATCTATAAATGGCTTACCGGAGATGTAGAGGACATAAAGGCAAAGATGGATGAGTACAGAAAAAAGATGGAAGAAGTTATGAAGGAACAGGAGAGCAAAGTTATAGATGTTGCCCCACCTGATTTTGTGAAAAAGCTCGAACCAAAGGAACCAAAAAAGAACGGCGGTATTATTCTTTAATTCTTAAAAAATAAGCGGGGTTGGTCTAAACCCCGCTTATTTTCTGCTTTCATATTCATCTACAAAGGCTTTCATGCGTTCTAACACGTCAAGATAGCGTTGGTGGGCATCACTGCCTTCCTCAAGGGTTGTTATTTTTTCGTTATAGAAACTCTCTGCCTGCATTTTATTCCAGATATAAGCGGGTTCGTAAAGCGTCATTATTTTTGTTTTAAGCTCGGAAGCATTAAGGCTGTTTGCAAAAGTATATAGTGTGTTAAAACTATCATCTGGTATTCCCCAATGGGTTTCTTTCATGACCTCACAGGCTGAAATTTCTTTCTTCGCTATCTCGATACATTTGTCAATAGCCTGATCCCCGTAAGTTAACAGAAGCTGCTGAATATAATCGCTGTAAATGTTCTCCCAATCAGGGTTGATATTCCATCCCCCAGGATTTAAAGCAATTGCTGTGTCGTAAAGATATTCAAATTGCCATCTGTAATCGTTAGAAATATTTGCAATTCTATTTTTCAAATTCTCAAGAGATGCTTGTGAAGAAGAATCGAGATATTTTTCCAGCTTGTCCAGCTCCTCAAGAACGGATTCTGATTTAGAGAAAGCGTAAAAAAGCTGATTCACGGCAAAACGGAAAACTTTGGGATCCGGAACGATCTGAAAACCGGTAATTGCCATGTCCAGGGAATCAAAATTCGCCTGATAATCAAATAGCAGGGACATATCGAGTTCTTTCAAAATAGTTGTTAAAGAGGCTTCCTGTGATGCAGCTTTTATCAGATCAGGCAATTCTTTCAAGGGAAGGTGTCTTTTTTCCCTTGTTAAAAGCGGTTTTATAAGAGGTCTGGGGCTGCTCACATCGATTTTTTCATTGTAGCCATTGATTCCGTTGAAAAAGTCATTCAGCTGTTTCATAGGATCTGGAAGGTTAAAGAGCCTGAGGTTCAGGTCTTCTGTCCATGCTCCAGTGGACATCAAAAGCGCAAGGTATGTTTTCGGTAGTCCTGAATGGTCTTCAAAGGTAAGAGCACCTTCCAGATAGTAAAGAGCATTGTAAAAAGCGGTATTTCCCTGATTTTGGGCGTTCATCAAAGAGTTGGCAACCTTTTTCAGATTTCCCGTGAGTTTTTGTTTAATGTTTTTGACAGTCTCAATGCGATTTTCATGTAATATGCTGACAAGGAATGCTTCGGGCGCATGGGGATATCTACTCTTATATACGGGTAGATTTGAGTCGATGTAGGTATCTGTTGCCAAACTACTGAAATTTTCCTGGGCGTTTTCAAGGTTTGAAAGATCTACTTTGATCTTACCAATTGTATTTCTGAGATCAGGAATGGCGGCACTTGCAGCATCAAATTTCAGCTTTTCCAGATAACCTTTCGTAAAGTAAGCTTCCGAGAAATAGTTTCTCGACATCAGCACTGTTCCACCGAGAGGTACAAGTAGCATGAGTAATACAGCAATAGTTCTGACGAATTTTTTTTGAACTACTACACTCCACGGTTTGAATCCTCTCAGTTGCTCAGAAGTGGCTACGCCGACTGCAAATACTGCTATTAGAGCATTGGGCATCAAATGGCCGGGAAAAGATACTACACTGTGGAGCAAAATTACCACAAAGGCAGCAGTTGAAGCCAGGAAAAGCAGCAGTTTTTCCGGTTCGCTCTGAGCAAAAAGGTTTCTGAAAAAGTACCAGGCAAATCCCAATAATGAGAGCGCGATCAGGCAAACACCCAAAATACCCGTTTCAGCAAGCATTTGAAGGAATTCGTCATGCGTCCTTATGCTCAAAAGCCCGTTTACATACATGTATTTCGGCTCAACGGAAACTACACGGGCCATATTCTCCGTAGAATAAAATTTATAAGTGCCAAAGCCTGTTCCCGTTAGTTTCTTGCTGTTCCACTGTTCAATTGCGGCTTTCCATTGGAGCATTCTGACATCGATCGAGGTTTTGTCACCTGATATATTGCCAATTCTTTCTGTGATTTGAAAGGCACCCCGTGTGAGTGGTGAATCAGTAGAATAACCGATAACCAATAAAAGAGTGATCGCCACGATGAACATAAGTGTGGGGAGGTGAGAAGCTTTCATGATCTGGACGCCTTTCAATCTTGCCAGCGCTATACCAATGATACTCAAAATGAGAGCACCTAAAAGAGCGAGATATACACCTCGAGTTTGCCCGGCCATTACAACGCTCAGGAAAAGCGTAAAAAACACGCTAAAAGTGATCTTTCTTAACCTATCGTGTTTCCAGAGCTTTCTTTTCACAACTGCGAGAAATATGGTAAAGGGAATGAGCATGCCCATGAGATCAGTAGTGAAGTTGACGTTTCCTATTAATGATGAGATATTTCCACGGCTCATTGTATTATTGAACACATTCCCCCATAAAAAAGATTTCCCCGTGTAAAAAGAAACCAGTGCGTCTATGGCAATCACTGCGCCTGAAAACACAACCCATTGCAAAAACCATAGTATTGAAGGGATATCTTTCTTTGAAATGAGTAAAGAAAAAGAGATAAAGATCAACAGGGTAATAGCAAAACCCAAAGAAGAAAAAAACACTTCGGGAAT
The DNA here is from genome assembly GCF_982836095.1 of Kosmotoga sp. Classification (NCBI taxonomy): domain Bacteria; kingdom Thermotogati; phylum Thermotogota; class Thermotogae; order Kosmotogales; family Kosmotogaceae; genus Kosmotoga; species Kosmotoga sp. Next base: position 2,969 of record NZ_CEYIHJ010000075.1, on the reverse strand, counting down.
ATCGATAAAAAAGGTTGATACAATAGCGTAAACGCCAAAAGCCATTGGAAAAAGGAAGTAAACAGGTATGCTTAAATTCTTTTTGTTTCGCAGGATATTCAAAGCCTCAAAAATGAATATAAGAGCTAAAAGCACGGAAGCATAGTAAAATTTTGGCAATCCCATGTCCCAGGTGAGCCCCTTGGGCGTAAAAAAGAAGCTCCCCACAGCGAGAAGGGAGTAAAGCCATTTATCTCTTTTCAAAATCGATCACCCCCACTGTACTAACCGGGTAATACCGAAACGAAGAAGTTTCTCCTCCTTGGACCATCAAATTCACAGAAAAATATCCCCTGCCAGATTCCTAATGTAAGCTCCCCACTGACAAAAGGGATTTGAACTGAAGACCCTATTAAAGAAGCCTTTATATGAGCATCGGAATTACCTTCAATATGTTCATAACCGGCTTTTTCCGGTACAAGGCGGTTCAAAAATCTTGTCATGTCCAGAACAACGCTGGGATCGGCATGTTCATTTATCGTAACAGCAGCTGTCGTATGGGGGATGTATACTACCGCTACACCTTCCTGCAGTCCAGATTCCTTCACCACAGCTTTGACGTGGTTGGTTATGTCAACAAATTCTGTGCGTTTTTTAGTGATTATTGGTATTTTCTTAAACATGTCCGTTTTCCCCCTAATGGGTTCTTCAGTGGAATACCACGTTTGTGATTATCACTACATAACCATTGTGTTCTTCGAATTGAACCCGGACATTTTCTTCATTCACCATGAACCTTTCCGCAACGTAACTCTTGATTTGTTTTACCACGTCTTGTTCTGAATTTTTGAAAACCTCGGCCGGAATAACTTCGCGAACGGGAACAGAATGCCTGCGACCCGCAACTATGGCTTGCAATCTATCTTTAGCCTCTTTTCTACTTCCGCGATCCTTTTTCTTTCTTCTGAAAAAACCGAAGAACATGCTCTCAACTCCTTTTCAATTCCGACTAAAGAGCTTTTTGAAGAATTCTATGATCCCTTTACCGGCTTCGGTTTGAAGATCTTTCTCCACCGATATTAACTCGCCCTTAATGCGCAAAGCGATGTTTTCAAATACTCTGGCGATACCGTGCCCTTGATTACCGTTGAGAACCACGGGGATGCCTTTGTTTGTTGCCACAATTACGTCTTCGCTATCGGGAATAATACCAAGCAAGTCGATAGAGAGATTTTCCTGTATATCCTCTTTGGTGAGCATATCGCCACGTTTTACCATTTGGGGTTTGAATCTGTTGATAATAAGCCTTATGTTCTCTTCCACCATACCTGCATTTTCAAGGAGACCTATGACTCTATCTGCATCGGTGATGGCGGGAAGCTCAGGAGTTGTAACGACAATGGCCTTTTCCGCTGAAGCAATAGCATTTCTGAACCCTCTTTCAATACCCGCTGGTGAGTCAATCAATATGTAGTCGAATTTGCCATAGAGCTCTCCGACTATTCGTTTCATATCTTCCGGCGATAGCATTTCTTTTGTTGCAATTTGTGATGCTGCCAGTAAAAATAACCCTTTTAACTGCTTATGCCTTACCAGGGCTTCAGAAGCTGCTACCTTTTTGTTTACTACATCAAGGATTGTGTGAACGATGCGGTTTTCAAGGCCCAATGTAATATCAAGGTTTTTCAGGCCTATATCTGCGTCGATAAGGCAAACTTTTTCACCTTTCGAAGCCAATGCACAACCAATGTTCGCGGTGATAGTGGTCTTTCCTACACCACCTTTCCCGGAAGTGACAACGTAAACCTTGGCCATAGCTACCTACCTCCAATTGTTTAACACACTCATCATATGTGAATTATACATCATTTTTACCCGCCAAAATCAAATATCTGTAATTTTTCGCACACTAAATGCACGGAATTTTAAGTAGTTAGTTTCGAAAATAGCCAAAGAAACAGGATGATCAAAAGGTTGACTACCCGAAAAAAGTTGTAGCCCTACTTTTTTGCAGTCGTTGAAAGCTCTGTGAATTGTGTTAAGCCACAAGTCTTCCCTGATAGCCTGGGTACAGGATGAAGTAGCTAAAATACCTTCTTTCAAAGCTTTTAACGCACGTAAGTTCAGTTCCTTGTAGGCAGCAATGGCTTTTTCGGTTGATTTTGAATTTTTTACCAAAGCGGGGGGATCCACAACTATCAAATCATAGTCACCCGGATTCAGGCTTCTGAGAAAATCAAAGGCGTTGCCTTGAACGGTGTATATTTTGTCGGAAACACCGTTGATTCTCGCAATTTCCTTGGCTACCTCTAACGCTCTTTCAGATTGATCAAGCAAAGTGGCTTGATCAGCACCTGCCTTTAACAAGTGTAAAGCAAAGTTCCCGGTGTATGAAAAAACATCAAGAACCTTCTTTTCGCTGGCGAATTTTGACAAAAGCTTTGCATTATAGCGCTGATCAAGAAAGAAACCAGTTTTTTGTCCTTTGAGATCGGATAAGAACGATATCTCGTTCATTTTGAAAGGAATAAGCATTGGTCCAGAACCATAAAGCCATTCGTTGATCGGATTGATACCCTCCAGTTTCAAAAAGGTGCCCTCAGATTTTTCATAAATGCCTTTAGGGTTGAATAATTTAACAAGCGTTGAGACTATGTCTTCCCTGAATTTGGACATCCCAAGGGTGGATATTTGAATGACAAAGTAGTTCGAATATCTATCCACTATCAGGCCAGGAAGACCATCTGACTCCCCGAAAATCAGGCGATATGCACTTGTTTCAGCATATCTGTTTCTAAGCATGAAAGCCCTCTGAATTTTTCGGGCAAAAAAACCTTCGTCGATATTTTCGTATTTCCTTGTCAAAAGCCTTATTCTTATGGTCGAATGCGCATTGTAATATCCCCTACCGACAAACTGGCCTGAATTGGTGAAAAGATCAACTAAAGATCCATTTTCACATTCAGGTGAGATTTCTATCTCGTTGTCAT
>NZ_CEYIHJ010000074.1:3445-8580 GCF_982836095.1 Kosmotoga sp. | reverse complement strand
GGTAAATTGTTGTTTATTCCTGATTTTTTATTGAATTTTCTTCTTGTAATTGGAGCTATCTCCATGCTGTTCATGATTGTCAAAGTAAAGGCTTTCAGCGGCTACCTTAAAATCCTCCTTCTGGGGACAGCGATTTTTGCCATTGTAATAGCTGGTTCTAGCTCGATATTTATGTTCCTTAACCAGACTGAAAATAAACCAATCACTTCGGGTACGGGTATAGGTCCCCAATTTTCTGGAAAAGTCGGTGGTACCATTCCGGGCGTTATTTCTGAGACAGCATCTTCGACAGCTCCAGCAAAGATAGTCAACGGTTTTTTTAGTATGAGTATTGAATGGATACTCTTGATAGCCGCTTCCAGCATAGTTGTTTTTACAGCTTTAGCCTTGATTAAGCTGATGAAAAAGGTTGCTGACAAAGCGCCGGAGGAAAAAGCAAAAACCAAGGAAATACCGGAAGAAATCGAGCTCTTGCCGCTGGATAAGTTACCCGATTTACGCATTTCAAGGTCTTATATACTCGCTGCCTATTGGTGGCTGAGAAGAAAATATTTTTCTACTTTGCACCACCTCACTCCTTATGAACTTCTCACTCTGGAAAAGGGAGAGACTACCTTTGAAGAGCTAACTGAAATTTACGTAAGAACAAAATACGCAGGTAGGTCACCTTCAAAAACTGAATGCGAAAAGTTCCACCAGCTTCTGGTTATTCTCGCAAAAAGATATGAGCCTCCCGAGGAGCTTAACGCATATAACCATAGATAGATACGTGTAAGTTTCTCACAGCTCAGTTTAATTAAGATATTTATTCTTTGATTTTATAATACTTCTATGCTTTAATTGTTTATGTAAACGTTTACGTAAACGTTTACTGGAGGTATGAAAGTGCAAAAGCATCCCGGAATTAAGGACATTGCCCGGATTGCAGGGGTTTCTATTGCAACAGTCTCAAGAGTATTAAACGGTAATTCCTATGTAAGCCCAGAACTCTCTGAAAGGGTTTTGAAAGCTGCTGGTAAGTTGGGTTATCAACCAAATCGAATCGCCAGAGGCCTGCGAAAAGGAAAGACAAATACCATAGGTTTTCTTATTCCTGATATTGAAAATCCCTTCTTTTCAGCAATTGTGAAAGGTGCAGAGAATTTTCTCAGGAAGTATGGTTATACTATCTTGCTTTGTAGTTCGGCTGGAAAGGCTGAAAGAGAAGATGAACTCTTAAATGTGCTTTATTCCCATAAAGTCGATGGATTGATGACCGTTCCCCTGGAATCTCAGAACCCCTATCTTGAAAGGATTGAGAAATTAAGCGTTCCTGTTGTCGTTATCGATGACATAATAAACCAAAAGAATATTTCATCAGTGGCTTCTGATAATTATTCGGGTATGAAAAAACTCATGCAGTATCTTCTCGATACCAATCACAGGTCCTTCGCCTTTCTCAGCGGTGATCCGCATACATACTCTGGTAAAGAGCGCTTACAAGCCTTTAGAGATGTGATGGTTCAGGAAAAGGAAAAAGTGGAGTATGAAATTCTCCTTGGTACATATACTTTTAGCAGTGGAATAGAAATGCTCAGAAAGCTCAGAAAAATTCCCGATGCCATTGTTTGCGGCAATGATATGATAGCGTTCGGAGTCCTAACTGAACTGCAAAAATTGCATTATAAGATACCAAATGATGTATCTGTTACAGGTTTTGATGACGTGCTTTTTTCAAAGATGACAAATCCTCCACTAACAACTGTGAGACAAGATTATTACATGATGGGAAGAGTTGCTGCTCAATTGTTGATAGAAGATCTGAATTATAAAAAGCGAAATAGCATTTTGCTAAAAACCGAATTGGTAATTAGGGGGAGTTCTCGTGGATGAACCTGGGGTTATTTTGAAGATGGAGGGGATTACCAAGAAGTTCCCCGGAGTTCTTGCATTGGATAAAGTAAACTTCAGCATGAAAAAAGAGGAAATTCACGCCCTTGTAGGTGAAAACGGTGCAGGGAAATCAACTTTGATAAAGATTTTAAGCGGTGTTCATAAGCCCGACGAAGGAAAAATCTTTCTCGATGGGGAATATGTTGCCTTTTCCAATCCAATTCACGCTATTGAAAAGGGTATTTCGGTTATATATCAGGAGCTAAATTTAGTTGAGGAGCTGAGTGTTGCCGAGAATATATATTTGGGAAAGGAAAACAGAAACTGGTGGAACCTTGGAAAGAAAGTACTCATTGAAAGGGCTGAAAAGCTTCTGAGCAAATTGAACTTTCCAATTTCTGCGAGTGAGAAAGTAAAGAATCTCAACGTATCCGAAAAGCAACTGGTTGAAATAGCAAAAGCCATGGCTACCAACGCAAAAGTAATCGTTATGGATGAGCCAACAGCTACTATCACGGAACATGAGGCCAAGCAGCTCTTTTCTCTCATGAGAGGGCTTAAAGAGCAGGGGGTTTCAATAATTTTCATCTCTCACAGGCTTGAAGAAGTATTTGAGATCGCAGATTCAGTTACTGTGCTCAGAGATGGGAAGCTCATTTCCACCGGGAAAATCGATCAATATGACAAGAACCGCCTCATATCAGATGTTGTGGGTAGAACCATATCAGATATGTATCCAAAGGAAAACACGGTCACTGATGTCAACGCTTTTGAAGTTGAGGAGCTTTCAGTGCCTGGATATGTGAATAGACTCTCTTTTAACGTGAAAAAAGGTGAAATTCTTGGCATTGCTGGCCTTGTTGGTTGCGGGAAGAGCGAAGTTGCACTCGCGATTTATGGAGGCATCAAGGCTCATGCCAAAAAGGCCTTGCTGGATGGTGAGAGGGTTTCTTTACCTACAAGACCCGACGTTTCCCTCGAAAGAGGTGTTCTGTTGATTCCTGAAGACAGAAAGAGCCAGGGACTTGTTTTGCTGCTGAGCGTCACAAAGAATATCGTTTTGCCCAACACAAAATTCATCACAAAGCTCGGTCACATCAGATGGAAAGAAGGACGTAAAATTTCCGGAAACCTTGTCAAAAAGCTCAACATAAAGACCCCTACGTTAAGTCAAAAAGTGGAAAATCTCTCAGGTGGCAATCAGCAGAAAGTAGTTTTGGCAAAAGGGCTTGTTAGAAAACCAAAATTGATCATATTTGCAGAACCAACAAGGGGTATAGATGTTGGTGCAAAGGTAGAAGTTTACAAGCTCATGAATGAGCTTGCAAATCAGGGAGTTGGAATAATAATGATCTCTTCCGAACTTCCAGAAATTGTGAGCATGAGCGATAGGGTTTTGGTTATGCATAGAGGTGTACAAAAAGCCATTCTTGAGGGCGAAAACATAAATCAGGAAAACATTATGGCTGCTGCTATGGGAGGTTGATGATTTTGCTTAAAAAATTCTTGAATCTTTTGAGGAAATTTCCCATAATTCTTGGCTTTATAGGAGTTGTGGTATTGTTCAGCATTCTCACCAACAGGTTTTTCACCTTATCGAATTTCTTGAATGTTTTCAGACAAATCTCTATTAACGCCATAATCGCATTTGGAATGACTTTTGTTATACTCTCCGGTGGAATAGACCTATCAGTTGGGTCAGTGTTTGCCCTGGCAGCAGTGGTTGGAGCTTCGATTATAAAAGGCGGAAATGTTTTTCTGGGTTCTCTGGCCGCGCTGGGTGTAGGGGCTGCCATGGGGGCTTTCAACGGGGCTATTATCGCCAAACTCAAACTTCAACCTTTTATCGTCCCACTGGCTACAATGGCTATTGCCCGTAGCTTTACCCAGGTTTATACACAGGGCCGGCCCATAACAGGGCTCCCTTCAACTTTCAGGGAAATTGGAAGAGGAGAGCTGTTCAGCGTTCCGGTTCCAATTTATATCATGTTCGCGGTATTTTTCATCTCGCTGTACATACTCTCAAATACAAAGCTTGGTCTTTATACATACTCCATAGGTGGAAACGAGGAAGCCACCAGATTGAGTGGCATTAAAGTAATAAGATACAAGGTCACGATTTACACTATAAGCGGCTTACTCTCTGCACTTAGTGCCCTCATCTTAACCGCAAGGCTCAACAGCGCCCAGCCTATTTTTGGAACTGGATATGAGCTGGATGCCATAGCCGCTGTGGTATTGGTGGGAACCAGCTTATCAGGGGGTAAAGGAACTATTATTGGAACGCTTTTTGGAGCTATGGTAATGGGAGTAATCAACAACGGCATGAATCTGGTTAATGTTTCGCCTTTTTACCAGCAAGCGGTTAAAGGTGCTGTTATTCTTTTGGCAGTAATGGCTGAACGTTCGGAATAAATGGGGCTTAGCCCCAATTTTGAAGGGGAGGGAACACTATGAAAAAGATCCTTTTAATTGCAGTATTGGTAATTTCTGTTTTCGCACTAGCGGCTAATTACCGGATAGGGCTTTCTTTGTCGACACTTAACAATCCTTTCTTCGTAACTCTCAGAGATGGCGCACAAGACATGGCAAACAAGCTTGGTGTGGAACTGATCGTTGCGGATGCCCAGGATAACCCTGCGAAACAGCTCAGTGATATCGAAGACTTCATACAACAGAGGTTGAACCTGATTATCATCAACCCCACAGACAGCGATGCAATAGTTACAGCTGTGGAAGAAGCAAATGACGCTTTCATACCCGTAATTACAGTAGATAGGGCTTCCAATGGTGGGCTGGTTGTATGCCATATCGCCTCCGATAACGTCGCGGGCGGAAGGATGGCTGGCGAATTGGTAGCAAGCCTTCTCAAGGGTGAAGGAAACGTAGTAGAACTGGAAGGTATCGTTGGGACATCCGCTGCGAGAGACCGTGGAGCAGGCTTTGAAGAAGCCATAGCTAATTACCCCGGAATAAAGCTTGTAGCGAAACAAACGGCGAATTTCAATCGTGCTGAAGGCCTTACAGTTATGGAGAACATACTCGAAGCCCATCCAGATATCGACGCAGTTTTTGCCCAGAATGATGAAATGGCCCTGGGAGCAATTGAAGCTATCAAAAGTGCCGGGCTTCTGGACAAAATCATCGTGGTAGGGTTCGACGCCATTGATGATGCCGTTGCAGCGGTACAAAAAGGAGAAATGACCGCAACAATAGCCCAGCAACCTTACAAGATGGGGGAACTCGCTGTTCAAAAAGCTTTT
>NZ_CEYIHJ010000074.1:0-3435 GCF_982836095.1 Kosmotoga sp. | reverse complement strand
CCCTGTCGATCTCAAGCTGGTAATGCAAGAATAAGTGCTGAATGGGGGCATTTGCCCCCATTTTTTCTTTGGGAGGATAATTATGATTGCAGTAATCGGTAGTAACAACGTTGATATAGTTTTGCGAGTACGGCACTTTACTTTGCCCGGTGAAACACAGAAAAGTGAGGAACTTCGATTTTTCCCCGGTGGAAAAGGGGCAAATCAAGCAGTTGCTTCTAAAAGGCTCGGGGCTGATATTTATTTCCTAAGCTGTGTGGGTAATGACGCCAACGGGCAATTTATCACTGGAAAATTAAAAGATGAGGGATTAGAAGAGCATCTCGTTCCAACCAATGTACCAAATGGAGTTGCTGTTATCGAGGTAACCCGTTCTGGCGAGAATAGAATAGTGATTTACTCAGGTGCCAACGCTCATTTAACGGAAGAGCTTGTGAATTCTAAAAGAGAAGAGCTTTTAAAAGCAGATTTTCTCTTGCTTCAGAATGAAATTCCTTTTGCAGCGACTTTAGTAGCGGCGAAGTTGTTTAAGGATGCAGGAAAATTCGTCATATTCGATCCAGCACCGGCTACTGAAATCGGCGATGAAATCTCAAAATACGTGGACATAATAACACCAAATGAAGAAGAAGCCAAAGCAATAGCCAAGGCTGATATGTCTCCAAAGGCGCTTGTCGATGCTCTTTTAAAAATGGGATTTGGCAATGTATTGCTCAAACTTGGAAGCAAAGGCGGGATATTCAAGGGCGAACTCGGTTCTTTTGATTTTCGGGCTTTTGAGGTTAATACTGTGGACTCAACAGCAGCTGGTGATGCTTTTAATGGTGCACTTGCAACCGCACTGAATCGAAAAATGGACATTAAAGAAGCCGTGAAATTTGCCAGTGCTGCTGCGGCCATATCTGTTACCAGACAGGGAGCTCAGCCTTCACTTCCATATTTGGACGAAGTAATTTCTTTTCTCAGTGAGGTGAAGAAATGAAAAAAACTGGAATAATAAATAGAGAGCTTGGAGCTGTTATAGTCAAGCTAGGGCATACTGATGCCATTACAGTGTGTGATTGCGGATTACCACTTTCCGAAGAGAAAAAAGTTATCGACCTCTCCATGAGAAAGGGCTTTCCGGGATTGATAGAAATTCTTCAGCCGCTCCTCGAAGAAATTGTCGTTGAAAGAGCTATATTGGCCAAGGAGATAATAAAAGCAAACCCCGAAATGCACAAAAAACTCTTGGAACTGTTAAAGAATGTGGATATTGAATATGTAGAGCACGAAGATTTCAAACATATGGCACTCGAAAAGTCCAGAGCCATAGTGAGAACAGGTGAAGCTACACCTTATTCCAATGTCATTCTCTTTTCAGGGGTAGACTTCTAAAAGCCTACAATAAGAAAGTAAATACACACAGTTACCAAGGTAGAAACACTCAGTGGAATAATTATCCTTCTCACCAATGCCGTATAGCTGACAGAAAAGTATTGGGTAGTGAGTGCAACACAGAGATGCACTGGTGAGAGTAAAACCCCTGCAACGGCAAAGGTATAGGCGAGCAGGGCAGAAGGGAACATAACCTGCGTTGCAACAAGGCTCATCAACAATGGAAAGCTCAGTCCCACAGATGCCTGGGTAACACCCGTCATCATTCCCATAATAAAAGGCAACGCGATAATCACCAGAACCGGTGGCACAGACCATGAAAGCAATTCATTGCTCATGGTTTCGGGGATGTGCGATATCTCCACAAAAGCTTTGAAGAAAAAAACTGCAAGCAACAGAAAAAAGGTTTTCCACTTCAAGGAATTTTTGAAAATTTTAAGCCTATCCTTTTTTGTGAACAAATATATCAAGGATACAGCAAGCACTACAAGCCAGCCCGGTTGATTCAAAATAACCAGAACTATCACCATGACTATGGGCCATGAAGAAATGAGCAATTCTTTAAGGGCATCAAGAGAGAATTTGATCTCAGGTCTTATCCTGACCATATAGAGATAACCTATGACAATTGCTGCGATTCCCGCCGGGAGCATTCCGATAATCATCGATTTCAGTGGAGTATTTGCCATACTCGAAGCTATAACTATTGCTGGATACAAAGGCCAAAAGTACTCCATAGAATGTCTAAACCAATAATTCGTTACCATTGAATCTTCATTTGTAATGGTAGGATCTCTAAGCGCCATTTCTTTAACCATCGGCGCCGAGAACATAGCACCTCCGGGCATTGGAAGCAGGCCCATGGTGGCTGGCATTAAAGAAATCGCAACTCTTGGAGCGGTGAATATCCTACCAATCGCAGAAGTAAACCTGGCGGCATCACCGCTACGATTAAGCGTTTCACCCAGGAGATAAATGGAAAAGATCGTTATCATTACTTTCCAGAAATTCCAATCCGACACTTCTTTAACAAAGGCATCATAATACAGCACAGGTTCAATTAAAAGCATCATACCTATTGCTAAAATTGCTATGATGAGAGAAATCGTGATATCTTTTATATAGCGTAGAGATAGCATCATTGCTAAAATCCCAAGAAATACCGATAATGTTGTCATGGAATCACCTTAGAAATAGTTTGCATAACGAATTATACAACAGGAGTGATAATTATGGGAGGCCAAAAGGAAAATATTTTTGCTCTGAGATTTTCAAAAGAACCCCAGATTATTAACGAAAAATCTATGGATGGCGGCAAAGAACTGATATTGAAATCGAATTTTCCTTCAGAATATCCTGAAAATAACAAAATCTTTCTGGAATTTTATCCCTCAAAAAGCGCGAAAGGAACCGTGCTTTTCATCCATGGCACAGGTCAGAAAAACCTGAAGTACCTAAGATGGTTCGCAAAGCACTTTCCGGACTTTTCTTACAACGGGGCATTAATGGTTCTACCCTATCACTTTTCACGAACACCAAAAGGATATAAATCCGGCGAACTTTTCATGGAAGCCGAAAGTGATAAATTGCGGGGAAGGTTTGAAAACGCCGTTGTTGACGCGCTTACTTGCATAGAATATCTAAAGAATTACAAGTTACCATTATTTCTCATGGGATACAGCTTTGGCGGTTTTATTGCCACTATAACCGCTTCACTTTCAGAAACACCAGAAAAACTCTCGCTTGTCGTAACAGGCGGAAATTTCTATCATATTACCTGGAAAAGTTTCGCAACGAGAGTTTTGAGAGTTAAGTACGAAGAAGATGAAAGCTGTGATCCAAAGAAATGCTTAACGTATCATTTGAAAGACTACCCAAAATTTGTAGACAACCTAAAAGATGCTCATGTAGAGCTAGGAAGCGCTCCTATTTCCTGTTTTGAGTACGATCCTCTGACATATGCGCCCTTTGTTAAGCAGCCGGTATTGATGTTTGGGGCGCTTTTTGATATTTTCATTCCCCGGAAATCAACTTTTGAGCTTTACCAGGCCTTCCATA
>NZ_CEYIHJ010000073.1:0-8658 GCF_982836095.1 Kosmotoga sp. | reverse complement strand
CATGATAGCAAAGAGTATAATGCTCATAGCACTTGCCCGCCCTATTCGATGATCCCGGATAGCCGTGTAATAAATATTGAGAGTGATGACATCTATGGGTCCCCTTGGGGCACCAGATTGAACGAACAGGTACTGCGTGCTGAAGGTTTTTAGGCACTGAATCATGGCAACTACGGACACTAAAAGAGTTGTGGGTTTTATCAGTGGGAATGTTATTCTCCAAAAAGCTTGCCATGAATTAGCACCATCTATTCTCGCAGCTTCGTGAAGGCTTCTCGGAATACTTGCCATACCCGCGATGAAAATTATTGTGAAATAGCCAACATATTTCCAGAAATAGACCAAAATGGTTGAGAATCTTACCATTCCAATACTTGCCAGCCATTTATGATCAACACCGGGGGAGTTCATCAGGAGATTCACAAATTGGTTTGCCAGACCACGTGGATCGAGAATAAGCAACCATATAGCCGCTGCAACGACCGAAGACAACACCGCGGGGGAATAGTATGCCATCTGGAAAAACTTCTGAAAGCGTTTTCTTGACATGATAAAGGCTGCAAAAATAAGGCTAAACACCACAAGTGGTATGAATGTACCAAGGGTGAATATAGCTGTCGCTTTGACAGAGTTCCAAAAAGTAGGAGAAGTCAACAAGTATGTGTATTGCTTAATACCTACAAATTTCGGTGGTCTTAGTGAAAGAAGGTCTTTCTTGAAAAGGCTGGTATAGAAAGCGTTGGCAATGGGATAAAAGCTGAATAAAGAAAAAAACAACAAAGAAGGTGCAACAAAAATCCAACCCCAAATAGCTTTTTTTCTCTCAATTCCCCTATGTACTCTTCTTTTTCGCGCCACTTTTTCACGCTCCTTGACTGGGTCTCAGTTTTCGAAAAGCAAAAGCAGACCCCAAAAGGGGTCCGCTTCGATAAAATCACCATTCTTCAAGCAATTCGTTCATCTTTGTCTTAAGCCTATGCAACGCAAAAGCTGGTGTGGTATTTGTGAGCATTACAGATTCTACGGCTTCTTTAAGAAGATCCTGCATCATTGGAGCTCTCTCATGAATGGTTATAATATGGGACTTTGCCATATCGTTCAAGAACACATCGGAGTAGGGGATGCTCTTGAAGATATCTGATTCAAGCAAAGCCTTCTGCGGCTGGATGAGTCCGACCTTGAGAAGGTACTCTTCTGGATGGCTTAACATGAAGGCTATGAATTTCCAGGCCCAATACTGTTTTTCCTTTGAACTTTCGGCATTTACCATGTAATAGTGCCCGTAATAAGCGCTTCCAAGATCGTTTACGGCATCTTTGAATCTCGGGAAAGGCACAACCATCCATTCGCCACTTTCATAAAATTCTGGGTTGTCTGCTCTAATCCTGCCCTCTTGGTAGAGCCCGGTAAGGCACATGGCAACGGAGTTGTTGTCTTTATTGAAGAGCTTCCTTGCATTTGTGTATGTGGGTGATCCAAGGTTTCTCCCATTTGGTCCCCATTCTTTGAAATATTCCAGCACTTTTAACCAAGCTTCATCGTTGATAATAGCGGTTTTGCCGTCCTCGCTGAGCAGAGCGCCACCAAGTTGTTCAACCATGGGAACGAGGAAAGTCAAATAGTAAGGATAACGGAAGTCAAAGCCACGCCTCAAAAGAATTTCGCCTTTTCTTATAACGAGTTTCTCTGATACGTCTGCCATCTCTTCCCAGGTCTTTGGATAATCCTTTTCTGGGTCAAGCCCCACTTCTTTGAAGTACTTTTTGTTTATGAATATGCACCAGTTTGTGAGTTCCAGGGGCAATCCATAAAGTTTGCCATCATAAGTTACAGGGTCAAGCACGCCTTCAAGATAGTTATCGTATATTGCCTGAAGGCTGTCATACCCAACGGCCTCGGGATCGATAGGGGATACTCTTCCATTGACAATGTAAGGGTACTCATCGTTGATTTCCATGTTAAAGATATCAGGCCCCTTATGAGCCGCAAATGCTGTCAAAACTGTTTCTTGAATCTTTCTTGAAGGATAAGTGACCCTTTTGATGGTTACATTGGGGTACATTCCTTCAAATTCTTCAATGTACTTATTTTCAATCTCCGTTCTGTTGGGATCTTCATGTGTCCAGAAAAGCAATTCGATCTTTTCAGCTCCCATAAGGAGCAATGAAAAGCTAAGTACGAGAAGAACCATTACAACACGCTTCATATTTCCCACCTCCCATGAAAAATTAGAAAAAATAGAAAAGGAACACAAATAAATTTTAGCACTATTAAACCAATAATGGGAAGAAAAGAAAGGCTTGTGCTTTTGCGAGATCTTGTTTGACGTTAGGATTCGAATATCTGCTTTTCAATGATAATGATTGTTAGCCTGTTCAAACCAGTTTCTAGAGCGAGAAATATCATATGAATCACTTGATGTGATTGTACATAACATGAGTAAAGCTACGTTTAACGATAAAGTAGCAATGAAGAACAGTGTTTCAATGCTCTGAATAAACTGAAATGTAGCTGGTATAATTTAAATGTTTACCGAGGAGGGATGTCGCATGATAAACATGGGAGATAAAGCTCCTGATTTCTCGCTTGTAAATACGGATTTCAAATCCGTGAGGTTATCTGATTTTCAAGGGAAAAAGAGAGTGTTGCTTTTTTACCCCGGAGCTTTTACAAGTGTTTGTCAAAAAGAGCTTTGCGCTTTCAGGGACAGCATTTCAATGTTTGGAAAACTCAACGCAATTGTGCTGGGCATCAGTGTTGATAGCCCATTTGCCAACAAATCGTTCAAAGAGCAAAACATGATTACTTTTGAACTTCTTTCAGATATTACAAGGGAGATTTCAAACACATACTGCGGGTTATACAATGATTTTGCGGGTGTCGAGGGATACAACGTTGCACGTAGAAGCGTATTTGTAATTGATTCACGGGGAGTCGTAACGTATTCCTGGGTTTCAGAAGATCCAGCTCGTGAACCAGAATATAATAAAGTGTTGGAAGAAGTGAAAAAGGCTTAATTTTCGAGAGATTTGTAGTATTCCCAAAGTTTTTCCGCCTCTTCTAAAGATATCTTTCTTTCTGAAAAAAGCCAGGGCTTTCTTTTTGAGATTTTATCGTTGACTTTCTTGAGAATATCTTCGGGGTTTATATTGTTATCACGTGCAAAAAGCCAACTGAGCAAGAGTGCATCGTAAACTATATCCCCCACTTCAAAAGAGGCTTTTAATCGGTTTTTCATGGAGAGTTCTGCTTTGAATTCCTCTATTTCAGAGATAAGCTCTTTTAGAGCATCTTCAGCGGTCTGTTTTGCTCCCCAGGGACACCTGTTGATGGTTCTTTCCAATATATCAAGCAGCTTGTACATTTCTTTGGCAGCGTTTTTTAACAACAGTTCCCCGGTTTTTGCAGGGTCGACCTTTTTGAGATTATCTTCTGTTTCCTTGACCCATTGCACTCCTTTAGCTTCTTTTAATTGTGGTAACGGGGAAATCAGATAATACAGGAATAATTCGTTGCTGTTTTCTATGTATTTTTCAGCGAAAAATCTGCCAATTTCCACCTCTATGCCAAGAGAACGGAGAAAAAAAGTTTTCAATTCATCTCGCGGATCTCCGGAACTCAGTTCTACTACGGGAAGGC
Organism: Kosmotoga sp.; assembly: GCF_982836095.1. Lineage (NCBI taxonomy): Bacteria > Thermotogati > Thermotogota > Thermotogae > Kosmotogales > Kosmotogaceae > Kosmotoga > Kosmotoga sp. Next base: position 5,019 of record NZ_CEYIHJ010000073.1, on the reverse strand, counting down.
TCAATGTACCGAATTCTTCTATCGCTAGCACTCTTCCACCAGTTTCGCACACCCCAACAGCTAATAATCGCATCATCATCGCCTCCTATGGATTATTCTACTTCAAAAGATGAAAAGATGATTTTTTGACACAAGATAAAAGGATTTGCACTTGAATTCAGTTCACTTTTTCACAGAAATGTAAAAAGGCTCATGGTTCTTTTTGGCCAGATACATGGCTTCATCGCCTCTTCGGAGAAGTTCTTTAAGATCATTGCCATTTGTTGGAAAGATCGAAATGCCGAAACTTGCGGAAATTTTCAAAGTCTTATTTGATATTTCAAAAGGTTTTTCCAGGTTCATTAATAGCTTTTTTACGGTTTCAATTGCTCCGGCGGTATCTGTATCAGGTAAAAGGAATACAAATTCATCTCCACCAACCCTTGCTACCACATCGCTTTCTCGCAGTGATGCTTTGATACGGTCAGCTACTTGTTTTAATAAAATATCCCCGATTTCATGCCCAAAAATATCGTTGACTTTTTTAAAACCGTTTAAGTCCATGTACAGTACACTCAGGGGATTGTTGTATCTTTTTGCCAAAGCGAGCTGCTGCGAAGCGTGTTCAAACAGAAATCTTCGATTTGGGAGACCGGTCAAAGCATCATGTGTGGAGATAAAAGCCAGCTTTTTCTGTTGTTCTTTTAACCTTTTCTCAGATTCAAGCCGTTCTAATAGAAAGCCTAAAGTCTTGCTCATAATCTCTGCCATTTCAACGATCGTACTGTCAAAAATCTCTGGGGATTCAAAAGTATCCAGGTTGAATAGTGCCTTAATTTCTTTGTTAACAATAACGGGTATAGAAAGCGTTGCCTTTATTTTATCGAGTTTTACACCCTTTTGCAGTACATTTAACAATTCTTTGTCCAGATTATAGGCTTGTTTAATATCTTTTATAACAATTACTTCGTCCGTTTCGGGGCGAATCAGTTCATTGGGTTTGAACCGCAGATGCTTTAATTTTTCTAAATCATAGCCAACTGTGGCGACATACGTATATATTCCATTTTCTTTCAGCAAAATGCTCCCGGCTTGGGCACCCGGAATTGCACGAATACATCTCTGTAATAAATCATCGAAAGGATTTTCAATAAAATCTCCTTGAAGAATTTTTGCTAGAATTTCCAGCAGGTGATTATGGAAGTTAACCCATTTTTCAAGCAAATCTCTATCTTTTTTAAGCCGTGTAATGTCTCTTGTTATACCAACTACTCCGATAATATCACCACTGGAATTACAGAGAGGGTGAAGTTTTGTTTGAAAATGGAGTTGTTTGCCATTTTGCACCATGGACCATTCGTATTTCTTCGTTTCACTTTTCAGAACCCTTTTGCTAATCTCTATATGAGATATTCCGCTCTTGCCAAACAGTTCCAAAGCAGTTTTCCCTATATATTCAGAGGGCTTTATGCCAAATTCATCGATCCAGCGTCCATAGAGCCCTGTAACTTTGAAATCTCTATCCAGGGTGAATACAAAATCTTCCATTGAACTAACCAAGGCACGGAATTTCTCTTCATTTTCGAAAAGCTTTTCTTCAAATTTTCTGCGTGCAGTTATATCTTCGCCTGAACTCAGCACTCCAGTGATTTTGCCTTCATCGTCTTTCAGGTAGGTATTATGCCATGAAATGAGTTTTTCTTTGCCTTTTCTTGTCAAAATGGGATTTTCGAAACACTCATAAGGTTCCAAATCCCCTGAAATGATAGAAGAAAAGATTTCCCTGACATGGTCGCGAATTCTTTCTGGAATGAAATTGTCAAACCAGTTTTTGCCGATTATTTCCTCTCTTGCACATTCCAAAACTGAACATCCCTTTCGGTTGATGTCGAGAACATAACCCCTGGTATCTATAATAACCATGATTACCCTGGCAATGTCGAAATATTTTTTTGCTTTGTCCCTTTCAGCTTTGATCAGTTCAAGGGCTTTCTTTCTTTGAGAGATGTCCCTTATGACGCTTTGAATGTAGATAGGTTCTCCTTCATTATCTTTCACCAATGAAAGGTTTATCTCGACAGGGATTTTTGATCCATCTCGCTTAATGAGAGTCCTTTCATAGATGGGAAGGTGACCTTTTTCCATAAGAAGCTCCAGCTTTTTTTGCGCATCTTCAAGTTCATCATGAGGAATTATCTTATCAATCTCGAGGTTTTGTGCATCATCAAGGTTGTAACCAAGCATTTCAGCGGCTTTTGCATTGAACTCCAATTTCTCTGTCCTTATGTCTTTTATGATCACGGCATCGTTTTTGTTATCGAACAACGCCTTGTACTTGTGTCTTTCTTCTAAAAGTTTCTTTTTAACATTTTTTCTCTCTGAAACGTCTTTGACTGTTATTTGGATGAAAGCTTCTTTATCCACACTGAACTCATTCATGCTTATTTCAGCGTCAAATGTGGAGCCATCACAACGTAAAAAGCACCATTCGAAAGACTGAGGTTTCCCCTGGTAAGCCAGATAGAGCTTTTTCAAGATACCGTGTTGCCCCGAACTATCTGGCTGCTCCGGTGGAGAAAGGGCATCGAGAGCTTTTCCTGATAGAAGTTTTCTATCACATTTAAATAGCTGAATAGCCTTAGGATTGCAGTCAACAATTTTATTCAGTTTGACTATCAAGATTGCATCGTTAGAGCTTTCAAAAAGGGTTTTGAATTTTTTTTCAAGAAAGCGCTGTTCTTTCTCTTTGACAGCTTTCTTCTTTAAAAAAAGAGACAATCCCCAGATTACGAAAACAATACCAACAATGCTTAAAAACGGATAAAGATAGCCACTTACTATTGACGGTGTTCTTACAAATTCTTCAAGCAAGCCAAGCAGCATTCGGTAGGTAAATAATTCCCAACCTATAATAAGCCATAGACTGTCTGTGCTCATAATATAATAATAGGCTATGACAAAAGCAGCAAGCAAAAAACTTCTCGATAAAACATTGGGAATGTTTAAGAAATCTCTTTGGGGAAAAATGAATAACCATGCGACTATAATTGCAGCTGCTATTGTGCACCAGATTAGGTATTTTTTCCATTTTCTCCGTTTCTGCATGGCGTTCTCCCCATAACTTCTGTGTTGCCCTATGTTTTATATTATATAATATCACAGCAAAAAAACACTTAACCACAACTTATTCACTGCTTTCAAGAATTTTTTCGGAATTATACAATCTGGCGGTTAAGAATATTACAATTGCCATGACAGCCAAGTTACTCAGTATCATGAGGAGAAACCTCAGCGTTGAAATCTGTGAAGTAATGATGTCCTTCATGTTGAATACGCTATTGAGTATTGGAATCAATGATACTATCAGATTTTTTGGGGAGTCCATCTGCATGGTGGCAACTCCCATTATAACCGCACCGATGTAGAAGGGCATAACATAAGCCCCGCCCTCTTTCATACTTTTCGCAAGGCTTCCAAGCAGTACCATTACGGCCGAAGCGAGCCCTGCAACCGTTAGGATAGTAATCAGAAGACAAAGCAATTTAAGCGGGGTTAAAGCAGAAATATTCATCGACAAACCGCTGTTAGGCATGCTTCCCAGGATCGAGAACGCTATTACTAGACCAATAAAGGTTGAAACGCTATTTATAAGCCCTGCGGTCATTACATAAAATACCTTTCCGGTTGCTATTGAGGTACGTGACACTTGGTTTACGAGTATAGGAGATAATGTTCCTCTTTCCTTTTCACCCGCTGTTGTGTCAAGCCCTATATTCATAGAACCCGCGAAGATGTATATGAGAATCATATATGGGAGCATAACGGCAAGGAAATCTGTTCCTTGAGCTTCTTTTGGTGCCATATCAACGCTGGAGATGTCTATTAGCCTGAGGTCGTCAAGGGTCAGTGAGTATGAACGCAATTTATCTGATAATAACAGTTTTTCATAAGCATTTAGGGCGCTTACGATAACCTGCATAGCGTATTTGGATTTGTTGGAAACGGAGTTGTAATAGATCTTTGCGGTGAGTTTCTCATCGTTTTTGTTGAATTCTACTATCACGGTTCTATCGGAACTTGTGACCTCATTGAAATCAGAAGCATTGAAACTCTTATAAAAACCTTCATAGAGCAGCCTTTTGGAGAGTATCTCCGGGAATTTTTCGTCTGGAAGATTGATAAATCCAACTCTATAAACAGTTTCAGCGGCTTTCTTTTCCTGAGAGGAAGCTGTATAGCCTATGGTCAGAAAAAGGCCTGGCATCAAGACCAGAGGAAGGATTATCAGAAAAAATATGCTTCTTCTATCTTTAAACAAGCTCTTCAACTCTTTTTTGAAAATGATTATTGAATCTTTAAGCATCAACCAGCCCTCCCTCTTTTTCCGCTATGGCAAAGAAAATATCTTCTAAATCTTCCGAACCATATTCGCTATATAATGACTTTAAATAGTCAATTTCCACGAGTTTTCCTTTCAATATGATGCCTACCCTGTCACACAGCTTCTCCGCGACGGACATCACATGTGTGGAAATGATAACTGTCTTTCCCTGTTCTTTGAAATCTTTAATGATTTCTGTTACTGTTCTGGCGGTTATTATATCAAGCCCATTGGTGGGTTCGTCAAAAACGATAACCTGAGGATCATGTATAATGCTCACTGCTATTGAAGCCTTTTGCTTCATCCCGGTTGAGAGTTTGCTGATACGTTCATCAAGGAAGTCGTTCATATCAAGGTAATTTGCAAGGGTATCGATCCTTTTCCCAACGGTTTTTCGGTCAATGTGATTTAAGTCACCAAAAAAATACATCAATTCACGTGGTGACAGGTTGCCTGCCAGCTTCATGTCGCTCGTTAGAAAACCTATGCGCTCCCGAACTTCTCTTGCATTTTTCACTGTATCGAATCCAAACACGGTTATTTCCCCGGAATTGGGCTTTAAAAGAGTAGAAATTAGCCTGAGGGTGGTGGTTTTTCCAGCACCGTTGGGACCTAATAGCCCGAATATTTCTCCTGGTGCGGCTTCAAAAGAAACCCCG
>NZ_CEYIHJ010000072.1:0-8775 GCF_982836095.1 Kosmotoga sp. | reverse complement strand
GAAACATCAAGAAGCGGTTTCCCAAACTCTGGCAAGACAGAGAAGAGAGGAATTACCATGATCGATATAAGGACTAAAAACAGCAATTTGAAGCTCAGCGATAATCTGCCTTCCTTTTCTTTTTCGAGTCTTTCCCCGGTGGCTTTTAGCAACATAATCAATATGATCACAGAGATTATTTCGTAAACAAATTGGACAAGGGCAAGATCAGGTGCTTGCAAGAAAATAAAAGCCACTGCTAACGCAAGACCCGTCACACCTACCGATACAACGGATGAAAGCAGGTCTTTCAATTCAAGCGCTATAATGGAAGCGAAGATCATAAAAGAGACTATGAAATACAACCAACCTTCAACGGGCACATCAACCACCCCTTAGAAATATTGAGAGAAGAACTATAAACCCCAGCATAACCCAGACGCTGTAAAAAGACAGTTCGCCTGTATGAAGCAGTTTCAGTGGCGTAACCATGGCTTTCAACCCTGTCTTAAGATGTGTATAGATGTCGAAGCAGCCTTTTTCAGCACCGTTGTAAATAACCTTCAACGGCTTCATGTTTCGAATGTCATTGAAAAAGCCTGTACCCGAGATTCTGAATTTCACGGTGTCCTTTTGTCCACCAACAAAAGCATCCTCTACTCTTACTTTTCGGAACATAAGATATATCAATGCACCAAAGACAAGGGATAAGGTAACAACACCCAGAAGCTGTGTCGTGGAGAGAAAGCCCACAGAATTTTCAAGGTTTTTGCCCAAGCTATTCTCAATCAATGGAAGCGGGAAGAATTTCCATCCAATACCTATGAACAAACACAAAGAAGCATTTAAGAGTAACGCGATGAGTTTCGGTAAAGAAGCTTCCCTCGCGTCTTTGGTTTTTTCCGTGGTTTTTCCAAGGAATATGGAGAAGTTTAGTTTCATAAAACTCGCCAGAGTCAACGCACTGCCAAAAAGAGCCATTATGAGAAAGAACATGTACAATATTTTATAGCCGTAAAGACTTTGAGCCATTGCTATCAAAACTCCCTGATAAATGAGCCATTTCGATACGAAGCCATTCGTTAATGGCATCCCGGAAATAGATAAGGAACAAACCAGCATACCTGAAAAAGTCAGCGGCGTTCGTCTCGCCAATCCGCCAAGTTCCGCCAATTCCACCGTGCCTGCTGAACTTTCAACGTTTCCAGCCGCCATGAACAACCCGGATTTATAAATAGAATTGTTCACAGTATGTAACAACCCGCCAATGATTCCCACGGGATTTCCGGTAGCTATACCAAGCACCATATATCCCACCTGGCTTACCGCATGGTAACCGAGAAGTTTACGTGCGTTGTGTTGAATCAACGCCATCATAACGGCTATAATTATGGTAAATGCACCTATACCTGCAACGATTACCCTCAACCACTGTGGTATGATGCCGTATTCCAAGAATAATCTTGCAAGTAAATAAATCCCGAGAATTTTGTCCAAAGATGCTGGAAGAATAAACGCGGATTCAATAGGTGCTTTTTCACAGTATTCCGGAATCCAGGTATGCAGTGGAAAAGCCCCCGCTTTAGCGAAAGATGCAAGCACAATAAAGGATAGGGCTGTTATTTCCCAAGCATTTGGGCTACCACCTGAAAAGCCAATCAAAGCTTCATTGGAATATCCCAAAAGGAAAAAAGCGAATATCAGCAGGGAATCAGATATGCCAGATATGATAAGTGTTTTCTTGGCAACACCAGAGGCGAGTTTTGAAGAAATTGCAAAGAGATAAAGCATCAAACCTGCAAGCCCCCAGAAAACAAGGAAGGCAACCGCATTTTGTGTCATCAATGCCCCATTAACAAAGGCCATAGTCATTATGAAATATACATGGAATTTGAGTTTCTCACTCTTCAAAAGGTAAATTGAAAATGCAAGGCCAAGGATATTTGCAAAGAGCAGAGCAAAGTAAGAAAATTCATCAAGGGAAAAGATCCCTTCCCCACTTAATCCAGTTGCCAGCGGCAAATAACCCCAAAGGATAAATGAAACAACTAAAAGGTATGAGCAAGTGATGACATTGAGCCACCTTGCCACTTTCCAGTTAGTGCCACTATCCATAAGTGCCGCTATCAGTGGAATGATAATCATAAACGATAAGACATTTACAAAAGCTTCCATAATTCGCTCTCCCCTAACTCATCGATGAGTCTGTCGGTTTTTCTCTGCGATAACTCAAGTAAATTCTGGGCTATTTCTGTACCCTTTGAATCGAAAAGCTTTACGGACCTTTCCGTGCAACAATAGCAAGGATCTACTGAAGCCAGCGTTATCATTACATCAGAAAGATTCATTCCAGGACAGCTGACTTCATAAGTTGGAATATTAACATAGCTCGGAGCTCTTATTTTATGCCTAATAGGACGATTTGACCCATCTGAGCGTATGTAATGAAATACTTCACCTCTGGGAGCTTCGTGCCTTCCGATTCCTTCACCGGCAGGAATTTCAGCAACATCGTTGTAAATTGGGCCTGAAATTTTTCTCAAGCGTTCAATAATCTGCCTTACCATCTTTATACTCTCTAACATCTCGAGTATTCTCACAACAGTTTTGGCAAAAACATCGCCTTCCTCACGAACAATTATGTCAAAATCCAGCAAATCATAAGCGGCGTAGGGTTCGTCTTTTCGCACATCAATGGCAACTCCCGAAGCTCTGGCTGTGGGTCCAGTGGCGCAATAGTTGATGGCATCTTCCTTTGTTAAAATACCAACGCCACATAATCTGCTTTTAAGTACCGGATCATCCATAGCAGCTTTAGCAACCATGCTCAGCTTTTTTTCAAGCATGTCCATAACTTCGTTGACCCGTGTATTTAGAGATATATCGTAGTCTTTTCGCACTCCCCCTATCCGGAAGACGCCGTAATGATTTCTATTTCCGGTAATGAGCTCGATGACTTCAAGAATGGGTTCTCTATACTTCCATGCCCACATCCAAAGTGTATCGTAACCAATAAAATGTCCAGCGAGACCCAGCCATAGTAAATGGCTATGAATGCGCTCCATTTCACCTATCAAAGATCTGATATACCTTGCCCTCAAAGGGATTTCAACATTGCCTATATCTTCCAGTGCATTCACACAAGCAAAGGGATGCGAAGCAGAACAAATACCACAAATTCTCTCAACAAGGAATATTGTCTGATCAAAAGTATTGCTCTCGGAAAGCTTTTCAATGGCTCTATGCATCCAGCCAGTTTCCATCTCAATTTCCTTTACCTTCTCACCATCAAGGGTAATCTTGAAATATTCCGCTTCCTCCAAAAGAGGATGAAAAGGGCCAACGGGTAAGTTGAAATCTTCACTCATGTTCTCGCCTCTTTACTCTAAGTGGATTCTTTGGAATTTTCGGATTATCTTCAAGAAGTAGTGGTTTCGGTTCAGGATGTTTAACGAAAACCACTCCAAAAAGCTCTCCGATCTCCCTTTCAATCCATTTTGCCCCGGCTATGTTGTTTGCAATTGAAGGGACTTTGGGATCGTCCAATGGGATGAACACCTTCGGGCAGTAATACATCCCGCTCTTATCATCTGAAAAGTGGTAAATAAGCTCGAATCCTTCGTAGTTTTCCAATGCTGAAATGGTCGAAAGCCTCAAGCCTTTTTCAAAAAGATATTTGGCCACTTCAACAATGTTTTCAGATTCGACTTTAAAATAAACTCGCTTCTTCTTGGAAAGAAGCATCTTTATTTTTTCCTTCAATTCATTCAACACATCATTTTCATGTTCTTCAGAAGCCATCAGTCCAACCTCCCCAATAATTTCAACAATCCCTCTATCATAGCTTCAGGCTTTGGGGGACATCCCGGAATGTAAAGATTTACGGGTATAAGCTTATCCAAAGGTCCACATCGTGAGTAACTATCTTTGAATGTTGCACCGCCAATTGGGCACGTTCCTACAGCAACAACAAAAACGGGTTTTGGTGCTTGATTATAAAGTCTGACAACTCTTTCAGAGATTTTACAACCTCCCATTCCTGTTATCAGGAGCACATCGGCATGTCTTATCGAGCCAACGAGCTTTATTCCAAAGCGTTCCAAATCATAGCCAGGCGTCAACAAATCGAGCACCTCTATATCACAGTTATTACAGGGTGAAGCGCTCATGTGAAACACCCATAAAGACTTTTTCAAAATCCTGTTATATACACCCATATTCAACCTCCGAAGAGGGCGAGGACGAGTGCAATTAATGCCAACGGCGATAAAACCTTCCAGAAAAAGTTCAACATTTTGTCTATAGTCACCCTCGGATTTACATTTTTCACTATTATCAAAATTATCAGCGTCAAAATGTAGAAAAGAACATTTAAAAGTATTCCAACGAATCCCTTGCCAATACCAAAGAAAAGGACACTTAAAAACAATGGATATATGAAAAATTCCATAGCTTTAGTTAATTTCCAGATTCCAAGCAAAACACCTGAATACTCTATTTCAACACCGCCAGCGAGTTCTGTTTCGGCTTCAGGCAAGTCAAATGGCTGTAAAGCAAGCTTCGCTTGAATGCACATTAGCCCAAGAATGTATGCCATAACACCGGAAAAGGAAGTGATAGCAGAAGTATTCAATACCGCTCCAAACCTGAATGAAAATCCTGATTTTACCACAGGTACAAGTACCACCATAATAAAAACCAGCTCATCGGCAAGAAGCATTTTTATTTCTCTGGAAGCGCCTATTGCAGCATAAACATTAGCAGAGGCAGAGGCTCCAAGGAAAATCCCTGTGGAAACCAGAGAGCTCAAATAAAGTAGTAAAATCAAATCCCCTGCGATTTCGATGTTCAAAAAAACAGCGCTCCCCAGAACCGTAGCAAAAGCCACAACTGATGCAAAGGCAATTAACGGGGCAACTGAGTACATAATAACCGCTGAATCAGCCGGGACTATGCTCTCTTTACCAAGCAGTTTGAAAAAATCAATGAAATTCTGATACCAGGGTGGCCCCACCCTGTGCTGGAAAAGGGCACTCAGTTTTCTTTCAATCCACCAAGCAATCATCCCGCAAAAGGCTGTAAAAACGAGGCCAGGAAATAAGAGAGTATATACGGCGATCAAAGAACTTTCCCCTCCTTATACCTCCAGTGATGGGTTTTAACAGCCATGTATTTACCCACAAAATACAACCCGCTGGAAGGATCTTCTTCATCGAGCTCCACTAAAGAAACCTCTCCGTTCTTAGAAGTTTTCACACAGAGAGGTATATATTCTTGATCTTTCATTCTTTGTGAAATACAATAATCACAATGATCGGCGACGAAGTTGATTGTTTCCGGGAAAAGGGTACCGAAGGGGCATGCTAAAACACACGATTTGCAACCTACGCAGCGAAGATTTGCTCTTTTCACAGTGCCATCAGGTAATCTTTCTAAAGCGTCACGTGGGCAGGCTTTAACGCAATGAGCTTCCGGACATTGACGACAGTATAGAGCAAACTCTGCTATTTCCACAAGAGAAAGCAGACCATTGTTTTTACTATGATATAGATACTCGCACTGAATAGATGGAGTTGGTTCAGATAGGAGCTTTTCCATATCTATCAATAGCCTCTTCATGCCCAGATCGCCTCCGGGTTTTCAAACTGGTCATAGGTAAAGACAGGCCCATCTTTGCAAACAAAGTAGTGTTCAATAGTGCAATGTCTGCAAAGCCCAACCCCACAATACATCTTGCTTTCCATCGATAAATACAAATTTGATGGGGCTATGCCTTTTTCGAGCAGGCTCAGAGATGTAAATTTCATCATGATGGGTGGACCACAAACAGCTGCTATCGTATTTTCAACGTCTAATTCAAGCGGTTTTAAGAGCGTTGTAACCACACCTACATTGCCAGACCATTTCTGACCTTTGGGAACTTTATCCACAGATAGATTCAGGTTTACACCCTTGATTTTCGACCATTCCTTTAATTGTTCCTTATATATAAGGTCTTCTGGTGACCTCGCCCCAAAACAAACCGTAATCCCGTTATATCGTTCAATATCATGAACAAGAGTGAGGAATAAAGACCTTAATGGAGCAAGGCCAACTCCTCCCCCTACGATAAGAATATGCTTTCCTTCAAATTTCTCAAGGGGATACCCATTCCCATAAGGGCCCCTTAAAATCACTTCCGCTCCTTTACGAATCTGGTGTATTTTTTCCGTCATGTAACCCGTTTTCATTATCGTTATTTCTATGGGGTTCTTTGTGTAATGCGAACAGGATGGAGTAAAAGGTCCCTCGCCTACACCAGCCAAACCGACTTCAACAAATTGTCCAGTCTTGAACTCAAAATCACCTCCACAATCAAGAACAAAGGTCTTGATTGTCGGAGATTCAGTAATCACTTCAAGCAATTTCGTTCGTATTGATTCAAAGGCATTCACCACAAGCATCACCACTACTTCTTGATTGTCAGCTTTCGGGCTGCATTTCTGATATCTATATTTGCGGGGCAGACGTCTATACAACGCCCACATCCCGTACAAGCACTGATACCAAATTGCCTAATTGTATATGTGAATTTGCAGCTATATCTATGGTTAAAACGTTCGTATAACGCTGCCCTTGGGTTTCCACCTCCTGCTACTCGCGCATACCCTTTGAGCTGGCAGGCATCCCAGGATCGCACTTTTGAAAAATGTGCTTTCCTGCTTTCGTCATTCAACATAAAACAATAGCAGGTCGGGCAAACAAAATTGCAGCCACCACATTCGATACAGGAATCCACCATCTCTTGTGAAGGCTCAAGCTTTCTTTCCTCTGTATGTGAAGCAATTGACCAGCCACTGTTTAATTCCACGAGTTCGCGTTTGATAAGTTCCCTGTTTGTCTCTATTACCCGATCGATATCCGGGATGTCGTTCATGACGCTGTGCCCTTTCGAGAAATCTTCCAGCAAGCCTTCGCCTTTTTCAGAACCGCTTTTAAGCACAAACATACCACCAACTTCAGATATCGCCAGGTCGTAAACACTCTCCGGATAGGGTTTATAGCCTTGTAAGATGCAATGGCAGCTTTCTTTAACCTCTTTGCAGTCAACGCCAATTAAAAGGGTTCGTTTTCTAATTTCACTATAATAAGGGTCAGGGTATTCTCCCAGCAACGCCTTATCGAGAAAGCCCACCGCTTGAAGATCACAGTTATTGACTCCAAGAACGATTGTTTCAGGAAACTTTGGGATGTCCAAAAGCTCTACCCTTGCAGGAAATAACAACATTTTTATTGGATCCGCGGGTCTGAATCCTCCCAGCGAAACGGCATCTTTGTTTTCTTCGGTGAGAATCTCGAAAAAATATTCATCCCCATGTTTAAATGGTGCATATACAGTTTTTCCAGTTTCAAGCAAATAGCTAATAAACTCATCAGGATAACAAAGCATTTTTACCGCCCCTTAGTGAATAGTTTCACATGGATTTACAAAGACATCCTACTTTCTCCAAATAGAAAAGATATATTCAGTCTTCCTCAGGTTCCATATACTGGTAATGCTTATAAGCCTCTTCAATGAGTGAATTGTTGGAGTCAAAAGTGATCAGATGACCTTTACATCCTTTTCTTGGGCAAAAATGAACGGCTCCTCCTTTTTCTAATTCCAACTTCACAGTCTTAGCTGAGCATTCAGGACAACTAATATCTCCTGTGAGTGAATGCCCGCAATGAGGGCAGAAAAACTCTGCAATTTCTCCATCAGGCATGTCAAAAGTCATGTTGTAGTTATAGCTTCCATAGACTGCGCTCAACCAGATCGCGCCATGATATTCACCATAGGTAACATTTAACTGAATGCTCGGATGGTCATCAATCATTCTCTTCGAATTCATAAGGCTTTCAAAGCAATGAGGACATTTCACATGTAAGGCAAACATTTCTTTTCCCCCTGACATAAATAATACGTACCTGTATTATGAGTCGGGAAAGAATGTGGAAGGACTCCGTGAGGTATGGAGTAAAACACATCAGCGAAGTTTTCTATGGCAATTTAATAATAGCAGATTTGTTCAAAATTTAACAAGGAAATCAAAAGAATATAAATTAAGATAAACAAACAATAACAAAGCAAATTAAGTAAAAAGTATTACAATAGTAGCATTATATTAAATATTCTTTTATAGCATTAAGCACTCTACTCATTGTAGCCTCATCTTTTGCTTCCAGGGTATGGAGATGTACGCCACCGGAAAGTTCAAGAAGTGGTGAAGCATTGGAAGTTTTCAAGCGTCCTATGAACCTCACGACATCTTCCTCGGTTTCGATGTCAAGCATTCCCCTTAACTCGCCATAGATCGGATGCTCTACAATAACATCAACAACTTTGCCCCCAGCTTTGACAATCGCAAGAAGTTCCTCATAAATATCCTCTTCAGAGTGTTTAACAGCAACAAGCTTTCTTATAAAGCCCAATTCTTTTACCATCTGGTATCCCTTCGGGGAAGAAAATATTCTTTGCCCTTTTGCACGTAGTGCCGCAATATATTGAACAATCATTTGCCGACTAACACCTAACTTCTCCGCAAGCGTGTTCCCGGTAATGGGCACTTGCGAATCCTTCAGTAGCTGTAATACCTGTTCTTCCTTATTCATACACACCACCTCACATAAATTATAGCAGCCGATTTCAACATAGGGAATCTGCTGATGTATAATTTAAGCAGGTGGTGATAAAATGCTTTTTCTTGGAAAGAAAGAAATTCTAATTATTGAACTCTTTAAGGAACATCTTGACGCAGTGGAAAAAACCATCTTATC
>NZ_CEYIHJ010000071.1:0-8823 GCF_982836095.1 Kosmotoga sp. | reverse complement strand
TAGTAATGTGGACCAGTTCTTACTAAACCCCAATAACTAAACCCTATACCCGTCCTTTGGCACTCCAGACCTTGCTCTTCAGGCGTCACTAACCATTTCCTCAAGCAGACCAATGAATTTGTTCTGGAGTGAAAGAACTTCTGTCAGGTTCCTTTCAGCGGGAGAACCGGTCTTTACAATATGATAATTTTTGAAATTTCTACCTGTCACAATTACCCTTGTGGATAAAAAGGCTGCTTCAAAAGGGTCGTGGGTAACCATAACCGCTGTACAAGAACGCTCTGTCCATAAATTTTTAAGCATTTTAAGGAGTTTCATTCTCGTAACGATGTCAAGTGACGAAAAAGGTTCATCCAAAAAAAGTATTTCAGGGTCTAATGCAAGGGCACGAGCGAGACAAACCCTCTTTATCATACCGCCACTGAGTTGAGAAGGATGCTTTTTGGCGTGTTCTAACACTCCCACTCTTTTCAACAGAGTTTCAGCATGTTTTTCATCTGAAACGATCTTAACATTATAGAATGCATTTCTCCATGGGATCAAGCGGTCGTCTTGAAATACAAACCCTTGCTTGGAGAAATTTCTGGTTATCGTTCCTTCATCTGGATCCAGAATACCAGAAAGGAGCTTGAGAAGGGTTGTTTTGCCACAACCCGACTCTCCAAGAATGCTCAAGAATTCTCCGCGAATTACCTCAACGGAGAATTTTCCGATAACTTCAACGCCGTTGAACCTTTTGGTGATTTCTTCAGCTTTAACTAACATAATTGAAAACCTTCTTTGAAACCGCGTTGAAAATAATCTCACTTGCTAATCCCAGAAAGACGAGAACTATGGTGTATGCAAAGACATTTTTTGTGTCAAGGAAGTATTTGGCATCAGCTATTTTCCTGCCAATACCCGTGACCCCAACCATGAATTCGGCAACCGCAACAGATTTCCACATTATCCCGGAGCTTATTTTTAACGAAGAGAAAACAAATGGAAGGATGGAGCCAAGGTAGATGTCTTTGAAAATCGTTCGCCTTTTGAGGGAAAAAACCCTGGCCATTTCGATTAGTTTCACATCCACGCTTCTCACTCCCTGGATGATGTTCAGCGTCATAATGGGGTACAGAGTGAGAAAAACAATATACATAGGTGATTGAAAGCCTACTCCCCACCAGAGAATCGCAAGAGCCAGCCAGGAGACAATAGGCACTGCCTGAAGCACGAGAATCAGCGGCCTGAACAATATATAAAGAAAGCTGGAAATCCCAAGCAAAAAACCCGTGCTCAGCGAAAGCAACAAAGCCAGCAGCATGCCAAACATTGCTTTAAGCACCGTAGAAAGCAGGGGAGCCCAAAGTGCCCCTGTATTTATCAGTTTTATCAATTCGGCTATTGTTTCAACCGGTCCGGGCAATAACAGAGAATTCCCGACCATGAGATATCCAATTTCCCATATGAGAAAGAGCAATAAAATTGACAGAAAATAGCCCTTATTCATCACCAGAATAGGTTTTCAAAGTCAATTCCCTGATCCAGCAATTCTGGCTCTATCTTTTTTAGGGTATTTAAATAATTTTCCACAGATCCCCTTGCTGTGTCAGAGCGTTCAAATTTGAACAATATACCTGGCATAGCTTTTAGCAGCACTGGAACAGGAAAGCCTCCCATTTTTTCTGACACGATTTTCGCCGTCTCTTCCGGATTGGCAAGGGAAAGCAACAATGATTGTTCGTAAAGGAGCAAGAGAGAATCCACTACATCTCTTGGAATCCCTGATTTTACAAAAATCCCTGAAGTGGGCACATTCGGGTATTCCGTAGAAATAGACTTCCACATTTCCTGTATAGGCAGATATTTTTCGGCTCCTTGCACTTTGAAGCAGGCAAGAGAAGCAAAGGGTTCGGGTACCAGTAGTGCATCTGCCTTTCCCGCTGCAAATAGTTGAATAGCCTCTGGACCAGCTGCATACAGAATAGAAATGGAATTTCTACTTAAACCCGCAATATCAACAGCGGTTTTCAATATAACATCAGCGGTTTGACCGGGGGAATGCAGTGTATACACAACCTTTCCTGACAAGTCTTCAATGGTATTTATTTCCTCCTTGGAAACAAAATAAAATCCGTTCCACATACTCACGGCGGCGAGCTTTATCGGTACACCCTTTGCATAAAGCTGAGCTCCGATTACCACAGGCAAAAGGATAATGTCGGCTTTTCCGGATACGACGTTTGAAATTGCTTCATCCACCGTTTTCCAATAAGAAAGCTGGAATCCAGCGACTACCCCATTGCTGTTCGAATCTGCTATCATTCTTGCCACGGGTATCAAAGTAGGACCTATGGGGTTCACATAAGTATAAGCTGTCAAAGTACTTACAATAATTATTATCAGCGCAGTTGCGATAAAAAGTCTCCGCATTCTTATCCCTCCCTTACCATCATTACCTTATCATTATATAATACAATATCCAAGTTGGTCTTGGTTTTGATGCAATGGAGTGGTAGAATATATGCGAATCCTATCGAAAGGGGGGGGAAATATGAACAAAAAAGAACTGGTAGCAGCATTGGCAGAACGTGTTGAAACTTCTAAAAAAGAAGCAGGCCTACTCCTTGATAGCGTCGTTGAAATCATTGAAGAAAAGCTTTCTAAAGGCGAAGAAGTTAGGCTCGTAGGTTTTGGGACTTTCAAAGTTGTAAAAAGAAAACCGAGGATGGGGGTCAATCCAAGAACTAGAAAGCCCATCAAGATCCCTGGTGCTAAAGTACCTAAATTCGTACCCGGCAAAGAACTCAAAAACATGGTAAAGTAAGCTTCAGGGCGGCGAATGCCGCCCTTTTACGGAGTGTACATTTTGAGATATATCAAATGGATTTTTATACTTGAACTCTTTATAGTTGTTTTGCTTCTTTTTGTTTTTCTGTCGCTTTATCCTCTTAATTTTGGTTATAAAGGGACCGGAGTAAGGCTTACGGTCACACCGTCTGTTGAAGGAATCAATATTATACACGATACTGATATTTTACTGATAATCAATGAACTCTATGCTCTTGGACTCAAAGAGTTTTCCGTGAACGGCGTTAGGATTGAGCCTTATACGTATGTGAGATGTATAGGACCTTCTTTGATGATAAACAACAGAAAAATAACTTCCAGTTCCCTAAAAATAAAAATACTCGGTGATCCCGATTATATCCTCTCAGGTCTTTCGCTGTTAACGGAATATTTAAAGTCGAAGGGATTTTCAGTGAGCGCCCTTTCACTTGAAAAACTCACTATCCCTTAGGGAGATGATGTTTGTGGCCAGATTTGTTCCCGTAGTTTTGCTGGTTTTGATGCTACTTTCTTCAGGCTGTTCTTCGTGGTGGGTAACCCGTGGCGAATTCCGGGATGAAATTTCCGCAATTCAGAAAAAGCTGGATTTCATCACCGAGGAACAAAAACAGTTGCAGGATGTGGAAAATGCAATTTCAAACATATCAAAGCAGCTTGATTATCTGACGGGTTCCGAGGAATTCGTCTCCAATGCCGAAGACCTTAAAAGCCTCCAGGCACAATTGCTGGAACTTAAAAAGTTGGTCGAGGCCAAAGGAGAACTCATCGAAGAAAACAGCAAAGTGACCCAGCAACTTCTTGCCCAGCTAGATGATTTTGCAAATGCAAACCTTCAAGGGCTTCAACTCAATGACGAAATCAAAAGTGAGCTTTCAACCATTCAACAAAAGCTTGATTCCCTTGCTGAAGAGCAGAAGCGCCTGCAAAATATAGAGACTTCCATCACGAGCCTTTCCAAACAGCTTGAATATCTGACAGGATTCGAAAAACTCTCAGTGAATATAGATGATTTAAAAAGCCTTCAAGAGCAACTTTCCGATTTGAAAAAAATGGTTGAAGCAAACGGTAGCAATGTTGAAGAAAATAACAAATTAACCGGGCAAATTTTTGAGAAACTGGATAATCTCGTCAATACAAATATTCAGCAGTTCTTTTATGAAAAGGAAATAAAAGATCTGAAATCACAGTTGGATATTCTCCAAAAAAGATATGAAAAGGACTATTCATATCTGGACGAGCGTATAAGCAAAATAGGTGACTTCGCCGCTTCTAATACCAGTTTTGTTTCCATAGACTTCTTCCTGGCAGAAGTGGCTGATATCAGAAGTCGTATTGGCCAAAAGGAAATCGAAGCTCAAAACTCCGATATTATCACTTACATTATTCAATCTGGAGATACCCTGTGGACGATTGCACGAGCCTATGGGATATCAGTTGAAGAGCTCAAAAAAGCAAATCCAACGATCAAAGACGACATTATCTACACGGGGCAAGAAATAAATATTCCAGTTTCACTTGATTCTTTACTTCGTTCTGATACTCTTCAATCCCATTTTGGACTTACCTATAACTATGAAATACTCATTAAAGCCATTGTATCGCCTTTTGGTAGCTATGAGAAAGGCTATGCGAATCCAGGCATTGACTTAAAAGTATCGCCATTCACTGCGATAAAAGCCATTCTTCCTGGACACGTTGTTATAGCTGAAAAGCTAAATGATGAATATGGTAACACCGTCATTATCGATCATGGCAATGGAATTCGTACAGTTTATGGAAAATTAACCAATCTAATGGCAAAAAGAGGCGATTTTGTTCGCGCAGGGGAGATTATCGGGGAAAGTTCTGATGCCACACCAAATTTGCACTTTGAGATATGGCGGAATGACATTCCGGTAAATCCCTCTGAAATATTCTTTGAAAATGCAGGGGATTTCAATGTCACGATGTATACAGAGTGGGACGACGGGAAAAACCCAACATCTCCATCTTTCAAAGTGACAGCAACCGGGAATTACGTGAAAGCTTACAGAACTGCTGCTGCGGATCCTTCTATCTTTCCACCCGGAACGGTTATATACATTCCTTTCTTTTCCAATGCGCCGAATAAGGGGTTTTTCATCGTCGAAGATACAGGCTCAGGGATAAAGGGCAAAAGGCTTGATATCTATACTCATGACATCAATCTTGCTTCTGGATTTAAAGAAGAACTCCTGGTTTACGTGGTGAAACGACCGTGAAGAAGATCTTTTGGATTGTTTTGCTTTTTGGAATTTCCTGTAATTTAATGGCCCTACAAATTGTTTCAAGACAGGAACTCGGGCTGGCGCCTTTTAAAATCGAAAAAGTACAGAACAAACAGAGTACTTACTATATCGTTCTCTTGAAAGGGGATTCAGAACTTCTGGTACTTGATTCAACGTTTAAGCCCCTTCGCTTTTTAGAGGACTCTGAAAATGAAGGTATTAACGATTTTGTGCTGAAAGATGAAAAACTCTATTGCTTTGGCTTTTTCAGCGGCAGGGTTGTTGTGTACGACATATCAGGGAATCCTAGCAGATGGAAGCTTGAAACGAAAATATCCACCGGGGAAAGGTTGATCACCGGTGCCTTTCTGAAAAACACCCTTGGGATTTTAGGAATGGATAAAAATTTCCTGTTGCTCAATATAGAAAATTTCGAGATTACAAAGAAAATCGAATTGCCTGTTGAAGCACTTAGTGTTATAGCAGATAGCAAATTTTTCTATATCAGCCTTTTTTACAACTATAACCTGCTCAACAATGATTTCGATACCTCTTATGGATTATTTGTGATCGATCCCGCTGGCAAAATTCACAAAAAAATTGCACTTGGCAAAAGGCCCTCCTACATGCTCCAGGATTCTGACAACCTATATGTGGTGAACTATCTGGACGGGACTCTTGATGTTATTTCAAAAGAGAACTTCCAGAAGAAAAGAGAATATAAATTGGGAAAATTGCCAAATTTTCCTATCATGAATGATAGAGAAATCTGGGTAGCTTGTATCGGCAGTAATGCGGTATATCAGATTGAACTCGATACTGATGTTGTTCATCAGTTTAAAACTCAGGGTTCAGGCCCATTGAAAGTCCTGATAGCAGGAAAGCATCGATACGTGATGAGTGTGACCAGCGGTACAATCGAGATGCTTGATAGTCCTGAATCAAAAGCGCTGAAACTCTATGGATACCCTATTGACGCTGTCGCTAATAACGACAAAATCGCTGTTTTACTTCAAGAGGATTGGCTAAGTGGTAGTGTGCTTGGGTCACTTGTGATTCTTCAACAATAAAAAAACTGAGGTCTTTACAAAAAAATCTTGCATGTATAGTCGGCTTTGTTGTATAATTGCTCTGAAATAGTCTATTTACAAACCCAAAATCTAAATCTCTAAGAGGGGGGAAAGTATATGAAGAAGCTCCTTATTGCGAGTTTATTATTGCTGAGTGTAGCCCTCATGGCTGTTAATATGCCAGTTCAGTTGCCCTTGTGGATCGATTTTGATACCAGCAAGGTTGAACCAGCCGGAAGAGCTGAACTCATCAAGTTGCTCTTTGCTGATAATCTCGACCCTGTCTTCAATGTATCGGAATACGGGCTTATACCACTTGAAACTGCTGAAGAACTCGCCCCATTTGATCTTACAGATCCCATCACTCCTTACGAAGTGCTTGCAATGCTGGTCAAGTATTTTGGCCTTGAGAGAGAAGCCATCGAATATCCTATGAATGCACCTTATGACAACAACATCAAATCTGAGTTTGAACAGCTTGGCTATAAAGATGGATTTGATTATACAAGGATTTGGGGTTACAAAGAAGTTCTTGGCAATCGGATTGTATTGAACTACAAAGAAGATTTTTTAACAAGAGCTGAATACATCAAAATTCTTGTTGATGCCTTTGTTGAACAGAATAAACCTAACTACGATTATCTGCTGGACAAGGTCGGTGAACTCAAGAAACTTTACAAAGGATTTAAAAGCGCCGAAGAATCCGCTTACATCTACGTCTTCGAAAACTATTTCCTCGTACCAGGAGAAGATGGTAAGGCATTGCCTTTGTTGATGTCTGAAGAGCTTTACACAAGGTCAGATTTTTTCAACAGGGAATATGATGTCCCGGTCACAAGAGCTGAAGCCTATGCCCTTTTTGCAAAATTGGCTCTTTCTCCAGTAAAAACTGCCGAAGAACTCGGGCTTGAAGTACCTGTAAGAAACATTCAGAATGTTGTATCCTACATGAAGAAATATGATGGACAACTTGTTTTCGGTGAAGCCGCATTGCCTAAAGACATGGTAGCCGAAATAAACGTGTACGACCACGATGCCATAATGGCTGTGTGGGAAGAGAATCACAAAGGGGATCCAAAATTCGAAGAACTGAAAGAAGAATTCGAAGCAAAGTTGAATGATGTCAGCGATTTTGCTTTAATCAAAACGGAATCTGGCAAGACCTACATCATGCTTGATTCTGCCGACTATGCTTACATGTTCCCGAATGGCCCTCTTCCTGCATTCGAGAATGCTGCTAAAGACGGATTTGTGGAACTTTACAAGAGCCTTCCTGATACAGCACCGTCTAAGCCATATACGAAGACCTGTGAGGCAGCAGTGAGAGAAAGGATAAGCGAAAATTACATCGTCACCTTTAACGCTGCATGCAAGACAACCCCCACCTTCGATGAAGGCGAGTCAAAGGTAAAAGAAGTAAAGGTTGACGTTTCTTCCCTTGCCGGAGTGAAAATGGTAGTCCACAGTGCCTGGGATGAAAGCAAAACAACAACAATGAATGTTGATAAGGTATATCCATATGAGCTTATAAGCTTTAATTACAAAGAAGATACTGTTTACCAGTGCAAGGAAGATCTGGACAAAGAGGTTTTCGCCGGTTCCGAAATAACTCTTTACCCCGTGGCTGCGAGAATTCTCTATTCAACTGACGAGTTGAAAGTAAGCACCCTGGAAGAATTCAAAAATTCCTTTGGAAGTAGCCTTGTTTCTGCTGACGCGGAAGTTCCTACAAGAGTGCATTCCATTTTCAACTTTGTCGAAGTGCTTAGTGAGCTTGGGGTTCCAGAAGACGCTGCGTTTGTCTCTATGTTCAAATTCAGCCGTGAAGGAATTGAGCCGACTTCAAAGGTAGAGATTACCGATCCCACTCTTCACTACACTCTCCTTGGAAGGTTGGTTAACGCTGAATTCGCCGAAAAGGACAAAGTGTTCTTCTCCAAATTCACCACAGAGATCCTTCCTGACCCTGTAAGCTTTGTTGGTAATGTTTACCTGATCAAAGAAGGTTCTGAAAATGTGGTCAAGAACGCCGGCGTTATCAACGAATTGTTTGACCTTCAGGATGGACTACCATTAGGGCTTTCAGGTACATATACTGTACTGCTTGAATACCACGCTGATGATGAGAATCTTGATGAATACTTCATCAGGGTCTTAAATAAGTAAAAAGTGCTTTTTTCATCGCGGCCCGCCAGTGGCGGGCTGCTTTTGTTAAAGAGGAGGTGTCAAAATGAAACGCAGTTTGAAGCTCACAATAGGGATCGCAATACCAATTGCAGTATTGCTGGTACTGCTTTATTTCTTCCTCTGGACACCGATAACAATAACCGTTAGTGTTTTATTTCCCACTGACGCACAGGGCAACCCTACAATAAAGGCGGTATCTTCCATTGAAGAAGTCAACCTGAGCAAAAATGAACCATCTGCTAAGTTAAAAGCCAAGCGAAGCGATTCGGTGGAATTTGTAACGCTTGAAGGGGTTCTACTGGAAAGAAAGGAAATAGCCAGTGGCACTAAAGAGTTGAAGTACGCTTTTCCAGAACCCAATATAAGCTCATTTGATTATGCCTTTAGCGAAGATGGGAAACAGTTAATACTGAATTGGAGAGCGGAAAGTTCTCCTTACAATATTGACGCCATAAGCCTTGAGAGAAATGGGACTGTTGTGATCAGAAAAG
>NZ_CEYIHJ010000070.1:618-8860 GCF_982836095.1 Kosmotoga sp. | reverse complement strand
TCTTAGCACTCCCTTTATCGACCAAAGCCATGTTAAACTTATTGAAGCTTTGGTATGAAGCCAGCCTTCAGGTGATCGAAGGAGAATTTTTCGATGTCAATATAAAGGCAAAAAAGATGGAAGAAATCGAAAAAGTTCATCGCTTAAAAACGGCATCGTTATTTGGTTTTTGTTTTTCAGCTCCATTTGTCTGTGCGGAAAAGTTCTTAGAAGCCTCTGAAATGAACAAAGCTGGAATCGATTTTGGCAGGGCTTTTCAGATATTCGATGATATCAAAGATAAGCTCGGAAAATCCGAAACACTTGGTAAGACCCCAGGCAAAGATGAGGCTCAAAATCGGCCAAGTATTCTCAAGCACATGAAAGTTGAAGATGCCAAAGGATATGCGGAAAGGTTGTATTCTAAAGCACTTGAAAAAATCAAACAAAATGAGGTTAGAAAAGCCTTGATTACAGTGCGGGAGCTCATTGAAGAGCATTAAAAAGGGGACTTTAATGCTTTGAGAAAGTGGTCAACAGTTGGATATCGTTGAAAAGGTTCTAAAGCCATAGCTCTTCTTATAATGCGCCTTATTTTTAACTTCACAGGCGGGATTGGTAGTAGCGAGCCTTTCTTCATTTCGGGGGCAGAAATTGGATCCTCTCCGCTAACTATGAAAAAAAGAATGCCACCCAGAGAATAAATATCCGATTGAGGAGTTATGATAGTGCTGTTACAAAAGCGTTCAGGGGCAGAGTAGAACCATGAAATGATTTTTCCGCGAGTTGTAACGTATATTGTATTTTTGAAGCTCGCGGCGCCAAAATCCATGATTTTGACCTTTCCGGCGTTTAACATGATGTTTGATGGTTTCAAATCTCCGTGTAATATGCCTTTATCATGAATTGCCTTCAATCCCAGAGCGACCTCTTTTATCAATTGAACCGCCAATTTAGAATTCATAGGGCCATGCTTTTTGATAAATTTCCGCAGGGTTTCTCCATCTATGAACTCCATAACATAATAGGCGGTTCCATTTTCCTTAAAATAGTCCAGGACTCTGACAATTCTTTCATCATGAACGGAAGTCATCAGCTTGGCTTCATCGATAAATTCTGATATTCGGTCAAAACTTTTTTCGGAATCTTCTGAAAATACAATATGATTCCCTTCCCTGACACAATTTTTTGGGAAAAGCTCTTTTATAGCCACTTTGTAATTGTCGTGGGCTCTGTCGAGCGCAAGATAAGTTATTCCGAAGCCTCCAGAGCCAAGGCTTGTGACTATTTCATATTGTCCCTTCAACATTGTGCCAGTTTTCAGCGGTAGCCTAATTGAAATCACCCCGCAATAAATGGTATCATTCATTATTAGATTTTACCAGATTGAAGGTGTATTTAGCATGTTTGTAGATTTGCACATGCATTCAACATATTCTGATGGGACGAAAAACATTATCGAAATCCTTGAAATTATAACAAAGAGGAATATAAGACTCTTCTCGATTACCGACCATGATAATATAAAAGGCCAGAAAGAGACTTTGAAATTAGCCAAAGAGCGCGGATTATTGTACATTCCTGGTGTTGAAATCAGTTGCAAATATTCTGGAGGGGTATTAGATATACTCGGTTATAACGTGAGTCATGATAATGAAGCCCTGGAGAATTTTCTTAGTGGGCTTGTTGAACATAGGAAAAAACGAAATAAAATGATCATCGATAAGCTCAACAAGCTCGGCATAGAAATAAGCATGGAAGAGCTCTCCAGCGAGTCAGGCAGTACAGTCATTGGACGTCCCCATATATCAAGAGCCATGCTAAAAAAAGGTTATATACAGACCCTTGAAGATGCTTTCGAAAAATACATTGGGGAAGGAAAACCCGCTTATGTGGAAAAGAACAAATATGAACCCGAAGAGGTCATTTCACGTATCAGAAAAGCTGGAGGGGTTGCAGTTTTGGCTCACCCTCTTTCTTTAAAGCTTGATACCGAGAGTCTTGAGAAGAAAGTAAGAGAACTTGCCCATGCAGGTCTTCAGGGTATAGAGGTCTTTTATAAGGCATACAGTGATGAAGATAAAATGAATCTATTGCGAATCGCCAAAAAATTCCACCTGTTTATAACAGGTGGAAGTGATTATCATGGTGAAAACAAACCGGGAATCGAACCGGGTGTAGAAATTCCCGAGGAACTCTTAAAGGATTTTCTTAAAGAAATCAGCCTCCAGAAATTGCTCTCACAATCCTGACTTCAGCATTTTCGGGAATTTTAGAATCCGGAGTTTTAATTATGCCATCCACAAGTACTATATGTGATTCGAGATTGAGGTTCAAATTCTCCAGAAGTTTTTTCACGCTAACTGACTTACTGAAATTGTACTCCTTTTTGTCAACTAATACTCTCAAAATGGTCACCTCACGGTCAATTATCAATTGTTTTAGTTAGTACTTCCAAGTACTGCGAGAGCTATAGAAGCCAGTTTCGAACTTTCGGCATCGGCCCTGGATACGATGACAATAGGAGCACTTGCGCCTAGTATCAATCCCGCAATGGTTCCACCAGCCAAATATACAGCCGATTTCCCCAAAAAATTCCCCGAGTGAATATCTGGTACAATAAGAAGGTCCGCTTTTCCCGCCACTTCTCCGGATACCTTTTTAATGTTTGCAGCGTGCTCGTTTAAGGCATTGTCTATTCCCAGGGGACCATCGAGGTAACATAAGGGTAGTTGTTTTCGATCAGCCATCTTCGCCAATATAGCCGCATCCATTGTTTCAGGCATATCAGGATTTATCACTTCTACTGCTGCAATGAGGGCAACCCGAGGTTTTTCATAGCCGAGTTTATGCATAAACTTCACGGCATTTTCTATAATAGCAGCCTTTTGTTGAATATCTGGCTTGATAACCATCCCACCGTCGGAAACAAAAATCAGCCTATCCACTGCTGGAACATCCAATACAGCGATATGGCTCAGCAATTTCCCGCTTCTCAAGCCCCATTCCTTGTTAAGTACAGCCTTCAAGAGGTTAGCTGTTTTTACCAGACCTTTCATCAAAATATCCGCTTCACCGCTAGAGATGAGTTTCACGCCTTTTTCCGAGGCTTCCACGGGGTTTTTAGCATCTATTACAGGGAAGCCTGTTCCCAGTTCTTTTTGTACCTCCATGGTCCTTTCTTTGTTTCCTACAAGTATAGCATCTGCAATGCCCTCTTCTTTAGCCCGCTTCAAAGCCTTTATTCCTTCAACATCTTCTGCCCCTACCAGGACAACTCTTTTAG
The DNA here is from genome assembly GCF_982836095.1 of Kosmotoga sp. Taxonomy (NCBI): domain Bacteria; kingdom Thermotogati; phylum Thermotogota; class Thermotogae; order Kosmotogales; family Kosmotogaceae; genus Kosmotoga; species Kosmotoga sp. The sequence goes on along the minus strand of NZ_CEYIHJ010000070.1, from coordinate 5,595 downwards.
CTTCTTTCAAGGCGCGCACCTTGTTATAGAGTTCTTTAAAATCTTTGAGCAAAATAACACCTCCTTACCAGTTCTCCTGGTGTGGTTTTACCATAAAACATATCTGCTCACTGCATCGGGAAGATGAAAATGTTCTTTCCACGTGTTAACTCTTTGCAATCTGTTACCACGATTTTGTAAGAATTACCATCGCTATCTTTTGCAATAATCAAAGGCCAGGTATCTGCAGAGAAAAACCTTCCTATTGCGTTTCTTATGTAATTGATTTCTTCGGGTTTTAAGAGATCAGAATATTTCGGTGCATACAACTCTACAATAGCACTTGTGGAAAGCTTTTCACGGTCTATCTGCTTGCCTTTATTGAAAATTATCAATTCTCCGTTAAGCGTACCAGCAAACACGAGCGTTTCTTCAAAAGCTTGTTGAGCAGTCATACTGCTGAAATATGGCTCGAATCCCTTATCTGCTGAGGGGTTTGTTATAAAGTACCAATAAGGGCTTTCAGTTACACCGCCATGGTTATCACGAACTGTGATTTTCCAGCGATAAATGGAATAAGGCCTTAAAAAGCTCGTTTTGAATCTAGTAGCGGTTGTGTCGAAAATTTCCAGCGCATCATCGCCAGTCAAACATTCCAGAAGGATGTCATGGGTCAACGCATCTCCATCAGGATCACTGGAGTTCCAGGAAAAATCTCTGAAATCCGTATCCACAACAGCGAAATCGCACGGCAAAGCCGGTTCCGGTATGTGAGGGGGGCGATTTGAAGTATGGAAGCTGCAGGTATCAGTCGCGACACCACCCTGTCCATCTTCGATGGATATCAGCGCGGTATATTCTCTATTGCCAATTAAGCCCTCAATATAAACGGTCGAAGATGCTTTAGTGTCAAGAACGATCGGTTCAACAGCATCTTTGCCGTTGCTGTTTAGTATTCGTAATTTTCCCATTAGTGCATCTTTATCAAGGTCAAAAGCTGACCAGCTAATAGCAGCCAAATCAGGATTCAAGGCAAATTTTGGGATGATTAAATGTACCAAAGGAACGTGGTTCTTTACTTCAAAATGGTAGTATTGACTGTTTACAGGCCTATCCACATACCCATCATTAACTTCCACATACCAACTGTACTTTGTGTTTCCTTTTAGTTGCGGAATCTCAATGGAAGTGCTTTCACCTGTATTCAAAGTGTATATGGCCTTTCCAGCTTCAAAGAGGTGGAAAGTGTATGACAGTTTATCATGATCTTCATCGAAAGCTGTCCAGTAAAACTCGATCGTATCCGGTAGATCTTTGGAATTGTCTTTGGGGAAGACTGGCTTTATTGTTGGAGGATTGTTTTCTGTTTCAAAAGGCACGGATACTGAGGTTGATTTTCCGCCATAACCATCAAAAGCCGTTACACTCCAGCGGTATTTTTTGTGTCCAGGCAATCCATTGGTGGCAATATAGCTGGTTATTCCTTTTTTGACGGGAATCGTCAAATTGTAACTTCCATCCTCACTCCATATGGAAAGCTCATAATTCAGAAGGTCTTCATCATCATCATAAGCGGACCACGAAAATTCTGTTTGGGTTGGTTCACTCGTTTCTTTGGGTGCTACCATAGAAAGAATTTCAGGTGCCGTATTTTCTGTTTTAAACAATGCAGTTTGTGTTGCTATACCGCCGTGTTCATCTAAAGCCTCAAGAACCAGCTTGTATCCTGCATGGCCCTTTAGAGCTTTGTCGAAGTGGTAGTAGTTATCTTTTAAATTGTTTATTTCTACTGACTTGATCTCGTTTTTTCCATCTATCAAAATTAAGGTTATGTTGTAACTCAATTGCTCTTCATCTGGATCCACGGCTTCCCAGCTTAGCATTATTCCCTTTTTATTTACAGTAGGGGAATCAACTGCTTTTTCACCATTGATGAGCAGTTTATTGATCTTGGGAGAACGGTTTGGTGTCGTGAAAGAAATCGTTTTTGAAGAGGTTCTTCTTATGTTTACCGGTAGCTCTTTTTCAATCGCTGTGAATTGGGCGATGTATTCGTGATTACCAGTGAATTTCTCAGAAACTGCCTCAAATATCCGTGTTGTGATAGTTCTAGTGGCAAGCACTGTTTCTGCTGTTTTGGCATCTCTAATGGTTATCAGAAGTGTAAGGCTGTCTCCATCAATATCAGTCGCCTGAGCTGTAAAAATGGGATATATCATTTCTTCTTTGAAATTTGGTGTGTTTGCAGTTATTGACGGTGAGTTATTCAATGTCGTGAATTCCCTAACATCACTCTGGAAAGTTCCACCAAAATCATCGTTGGCTCTAAGGTTCCATAAATAGGTGGTATGAGGTTTAAGATTGATCTTTGCTAAGAACTCATCAGTACTCAAGATGGTGCTTTCTCCTGTTTCTTTTTCCACGATTTCCAGATCAAAATGAATGCTATCTTCCTCGAAATCTTCTGCATTCCACTTGAACGAAGTTGGGCTGTAAGCAACCTCTTTTGCAAAAGCATTGGGTTCTGAAAGTGTTACTAAAGGAGCGGCATTTGGAGTTTCGAAGTCAATGATGAATTCGGAGCTTTTGTTTGCAACCCCATCAGGTTGATCCTGAATTTCAAGCAATAAACGGTAATCAGTATGTCCTTTAAGCCCCCAAAAATCGATCAATTTTGATAAAGGACTTCTGCTTTCAAATTCCCTGTGATTGATTTTCGTTTTCGATCCATCAGGGGTTAATTCATAAAGGGTTGCTCGTAATGTCAGATAGTCTCCATCAGGATCGATGAAAGTAGTTGATGCGTATAGAGTGTATTTCCCTTCCATTTTTGTAAACCAGATCTCCACCGGTGTTGAAGGATTTGTTGGTTTCGGGCTTCGATCGGGGATGGTTAGAGCTGTTGAGATCTCTGTTTCACCCTTATTTTCATCCGTAGCTTTTAGAATTACGCTGTAATTTCCATATCTCGGCAAGGCAATTGTCTGGCTTCCAGTTGGGGGTAAAGTTTTGTCAAAATGAATAGCTTTTCCTAAGTCGTTCTTTATCGTTAAAGCCATACTGACCTTTTCGTTGTCAGGATCTATTGCTGACCATGATATGCTGGCGTCAAGGGTCTCGTACCCTATTGGGATAACATGGAGAGATGTTATTTTTGGTGCCCTGTTCGGGGCATAGAAACTTACCCAATCGCTTTCGCTTTTACCTCCATAAGAATCCAAAGCGGTGACCTTGACTAAATATCTTCTGTTACCGGTAAGAACTCTATCCATCGCCCAGCTATACAGCGCTGTAGCTGTGGAAACAATGCTTTCTCCGCTTTCTTCGTCCTTAACGAAAATCTTGAAGATAATATCATCGCCATCGTTGTCTTCGGAATGCCACTGCATTTCTTCGCTCAATTCATGAATGGAGTTATTTCTCGGCGCGATTATGACGGGTTTTTCAGGGTTTCTATTGTTCACTGGCAATACAGTGACTGCCGAAGTGTTTGCACCGTACGTATCAGAAACTGTTACCTCTAAATTGTATTCGGTGTGCCCTTTCAAAATCAGACTCCCGTTTTTCATAAGCAATTTTTCGGTTTTCCAGAGATGTGGTTTTATTTTGCTTATATTTTCCTGTAATAAGCTGGAAAGATTTATCGTTTCACTGGCCTTTTGGTCTATGTATATATCGCCAATGGGAATCCCATCGAGCCTTATAGAGATGGTGAGCCTGTCATCGTCTGGATCTGCTGCGAAAATTGTGAAAAACACGTGATCAGGATTTTGAATATCATCGGGCTTTGACAATTGGATTTCAGGAGCACGATTTTTCGTTTTGAAAATCTTTTTTATAACAGTTTTTCCTGCACCAAATTTTGAGTCTACTCCATCATTCAAAATTAAATTCAACGTATAGGTTTTATTGCCAGAAAGACCCGGAATTTCAGAAACTTTTATTTTGTTTGTAACAGGTGTAGCTTCGAATAGTACTCCATTTTCGTCGAGGACTTCGAGAGAGATGTTTACTTTATCACCGTCAGGATCGTCAGCTTCCCACGAGATAGTATCGTTGTTAATATCTACTGAGTCGTTATCTTCAAAGAGGTTCTCATTAAGAAATAATTGAGCGAATGGTTTCTTGTTGGGGGTACGGAATGCTAAGGGACTGCTATGAGGCCCCTCACTACCATCATTGAGGATGGATGTTACTTGCCATGTGTAAAGTGTATGAGGGCTGAGTTCAACCATGCAGAAATTCTCATTGGTTTCAAAAGTCTTCGTTTCTGTTTTTACCTCTACCCTTCCCTCGCTAACTATTTCTTTGTGAATTTCCCAGGAAAGCAGTATCTTGTATCTTCCAATGGGCATTTTTGGCTCTTTTAGTTCCCAGGAAAGCTTTACATGTGTGGAGTCCGTTGTAATACCATCAGGTTCAGCCTCCCAATGATATTGCATGGATAAGCTTACAGGGGAGGAATACACTTTTTCGAACCCATCAGAAACAAAACCTCGTACAAAGAAGCTTTCCGCTTCTGCAACGAAAACATCAAAGGTTACCTCACCCTGCCCCTTCAGCTTTTTTGTAGCCATTGTAACGGGGTTCACAAAAGACGGGTCGGGTGATTTTTCATAGCCTACTATGAGCATATCGTCATCTTCATCTTTGACGAGTAATTTTATAGGGAATACGGTTCTTGTGGCGTGAATAGTTCCCTTCATTGGCGAGATTTTTATTGAAGGTTTAGCATTTGCAACTTCAAGAGGCCAGAGAATTCTATTGCCCATACTGTCACGATTGCTTATTTTTCTACCGTTGCTGTAAAGGATTTCCACCGTCCAGTAATAGCTTTGGTGAGGCTGGAGCATGACGGGAAATTCGTTGTCTGTGGTTTCGGCTTCTATCAGTTTTTCCTTACCTTTGGGATCTCTATAAACCAGGACAATGTATTTATCGATATTTTGAGAGCTTTTTGCTTTCCATGTGAGTTTGAAGCTCCCTTTCAGGGCTTTC
>NZ_CEYIHJ010000070.1:0-608 GCF_982836095.1 Kosmotoga sp. | reverse complement strand
TCTATTTCAACAGGTGTGATGTCCAGAGTGTATTTTTTGAATTCAGTGAGATTCAGCAACACGCTATTTGAACTGGTAAAAACTGAAAGCTCTGTTTCATGAACATATACTCTATATTTGAAATTATGACCATCAATTGGAGGAGCCCAGTTGATCAGAACATCTTTTTCCAGTTCTTTGGTAGCTTTTATCTCGGAGGGTACCTCTGGAGCTGGCAATTCTCCAAGAAGGGTTGAGAAACTCATCTTGTATGGCGAACCGCCTTCAGGCGTATTAAAAATGATTTCATACTCAGAAAAGGGAGCAGTTTGCAATGTAAGTGCATTCGATTTTGTGGAAATCAGTTGCGCTTTTTCGCCTGCCTTGCCGTAGCTAATATAAAACAAGGGCTGTATTCGATACGGAAGGGTATAATACCATTTTATTGTCACTTTTGAAGAAAGCGGAAGAGTAATAACAGAACCGTCAGAGGGAACTGTTATGAAAGATGGGAGTTTATCTGGAATACCCGCCGGGAGCGTTTTTTCTAGAAGCTGATTTAATCTGACAAGAGTTGCCTTTGCTTCCTCTTTCGATGTTTTGAATTTGTCCGGGATTTCAGCGGGTTC
>NZ_CEYIHJ010000069.1:0-8889 GCF_982836095.1 Kosmotoga sp. | reverse complement strand
ATGATTCCATTGGTGGGCTTTGGCAGCCTGCTTTCTGGGATCAGTTAAAACTCCTCTGGGTTAGACCAGAGAGACTTGATGATGTCCTTGAAACCCTTGAAGAAAAAATGCCCAAATAATCTTTTGAATTGGTAGTTGAAGGCCCCTTGATGGGGGCCTTCTATATGTTAAGGGCATTAAAGGAGGAAGATTGTCTTGGTCTTGAGAAAAGCGCGCTTTAAACACCTTATGATGTTCATCTTACCCGCGGCCTTGTTAATCGCGGTTTTTGTCTTGTATCCAACTATCAGAACGATAACTCTGAGTTTTGTAGGGGAGGATGGCAAACTAACCCTTTCCAACTACAAAGAGGTTCTTACGAGCAAGGATATCGTTGATCTCAGGGGATTTGAAAGAGGGTTTCCTTTTGGAGCACTTATACATAACTTAATGTGGATAGCAATTCACCTCCCCCTCACAACCTTCCTGGGGCTCTTCCTTGCCGTTATCCTGAGAAATATAAAAGGGGGGACGATAATAAAATCCATCATCTTTTTGGGAATGGTCATGCCCATGATTGTAGGCGGCATCATGGTGAGGTTTATGTTTGAAGAGAATGTTGGAGTGGTCAACATGGTTCTTGGTGTTTTCGGATTAACCACTCAAACATGGACCGCCTATCCTGAATCAGCACTTCTGGCACTGATATTTGGCTCAACCTGGCTATGGGCAGGGTTCAGTCTGATCCTGTATTCCGCAGGTCTTGAGACCATCCCCAAATCTTACTACGAAGCTGCCCAAATAGATGGTGCGTCTCCAGTAAGGATGTTTTTCAATATAACCATACCACTTCTAAAACCCATTACTGTTGTCGTCATAACGATGACCCTCCTCTGGGAATTAAAGATATTCGATATTGTGTACGTCGCAACCATGGGTGGTCCCGGTGGAGCATCGAATGTTCTCGCGTTGCAAATGTATATGTATGGATTCCGGGAATGGGATTTTGGCAAAGCTGCTGTTGTTGCGGTGTTAATCACACTTTCCACACTTGTAGCAGCAGTGCCCATGATTAAATCAGCAGGAGATGAGGCCGAATGACGAAGAAAAGAATTTGGGTAAAAGTATTCTTAAATATATTCGCCTGGTTCATTGGCTTGATATGGATTTTGCCTGTGATAGGCATATTAATGACAGCCATAAGGCCCTTTGATGAAGTGATAAACGGCTGGTGGCACTTTAAGGAATTTACCCCAACATTCAGCAATTTCATCAACGCTTTGAACCATCCCACTGCTCCCTTAATAGTTGGAATGAAGAATTCCTTGATTATTGCTTTGCCCGCAACGATATTACCGCTTTTCATAGCTACTTTAGCGGGATATGGGATTTCAAGATACCATTTCCCTCTCAGGAAGGGACTCATAATTGCCGTTGTTTTGACGCTGGCGTTACCACAGCAAATGATTGCCGTCCCCATTTTTCAGATGATGAGTAGCCTCGGATTGGTAGATACATACATGGGGTTGATATTGCTTCATACTGCATGGGGTATTCCGTGGATTACCTTTTTCATGCGGAATTATTTCAAAACAATGCCAATATCCATCGAAGAAGCGGCACGTATTGATGGAGCCAGTGACTTTCAAATATTCTATCGAGTTGTCCTGCCAAACATTTTCCCCGCTATTGCTTCAGCCTCAGCCTTGCAGTTCACCTGGGTTTGGAGTGATTTTTTCCTGGCATTGATTCTCATTTATTCGCCTGATAAATTGCTGATGACCCAGCGTGTCCCTCTGATGCGAGGTGTCTACCATGTCGATTGGGGGCTATTGTCAGCCGCTTCAATAATGGTTATGATTGTGCCCATCTTGATTTACCTGCTACTTCAGCGGTATTATGTAAAAGGAATGGTTGGTTGGACAATAAAATAGAGAAGTTGGTGATATTGTGAGAGTGGACGAAATCCGATGGGACAACCTCACGAGGCTATTGGAGCAGGTTTTCATCGAAAAAGAAGTGTCACGAAAGGCCCTTTCAGGAAAAGTGGGAGTGAGAAACTCCACACTCAGTTATCTGCTTGGAAGTTTAAAAGAGTTCGGTATGGTGAAAATCAAGAATGTATCTTACGGACGTGGCAGACCGAACCAAATGATATCCTTAAATCCTGAATATGGGAATGTTATGGGAATAAAAATCGGTCGTGAATCTCTGAGCGCCACGGTCTTTGATTTTTCCCTTTCTGAAGTTGAATCTATTGTCATTCCCTTCGATGATACCGATAATCTTGAAGAAGACATCATACAGGAAATACAAAAATTGATCCTTAACCATAGGCCTTTGACCTTAGGATTTGCTGTTTCTGGTACCATAGATCTAAAAGAGAAAGAAGTTTTCAGTTCCCCGATCCTCAATTTAAGAGAATTCAAATTGCAGGAAATGTTGAAGACAAGAGGACTGGACTTTCTACTTTTCAACGATGTTGATGCGCTGCATGTAGGCCAGATGGTAGAATCCGGTGTTTTTGACCGCACTTCTTTGACCGTTACTTTTGGCATCGGAATAGGAGCTTCTTTTTTCGATGGTGAAGACATTCTCACCAGCGGCGATGGAAAGAGCATCTTTGAATTGGGACATATGGCATATGATCCAGATGGAGAGCCGTGCTATTGTGGCAGAAGAGGCTGCCTTGAAACTGTAGCTTCAGAATACTCTTTAATTGCGGAAAGACCCTCAATTAAAATGTTCGTGGAGAATTTTGGGAACTACAGGGAAGAGATAAAAAAGATAAGGAGCGCCGCAAAAGCAGGAAAGAATAAAGGTGTTTACAAGCCAGTATTGAAAAAACTCGGTCGAGCGATTTCCAATATTTCGCTCCTTTTGAGGCCATCTCTTGTATGGATAGGCGGCGAAGGGCTGGTATCAAACTGGATCTTCGAAGAGATAAAAGCCGAAATACTCGCGCAGATTCCAGAAGAATGGGGCTACTTGCCCGAAGTGAAGAAAATAAAATCAGTGCAAGGATGGCAACGCGGTGCTGCCTTCCTTGCACTTAGGCACTTTATAAGGAATAAATTAAAGGAATAATCAGCGTACCAGATCCCGGAAAAGTTCAAGGTAGTCTTTTAAATGGCGGGTAATGAGAAATTTATTCCTGACAATTTCCTTACCCTTGTTTCCCATTTTTTCTCTAAGTATGGGATCTTTCAAAAGCATATCGGTGTATTTAGTCGCTTCTTCCACGCTGTTGACAAGGTATCCATTCACATTCTGGATTATTTGCAGCGGGATACCGCCTACGTTGCCTCCTACCACAGGCGTGCCTTTCCACAAAGCTTCGCTTACGGTTAACGCGAAACCTTCACGAAGTGACTTTTGAAGGACAACCTGGCTTAGCTTTTGCGCAGCATTAACCTCTATATTTCCAATGCTGTTCAAGTTGGTGAGCACCTTGATATCATAATCCATTCCCACATATCGAAGGAGATCTTCGTAAATCTCCCAACCTTCAGGGTCATCGGTAGCCATGGAGCCGATAAGGAGCAACTGGAGCTCTGGATGATTCTTTTTTAGATTGCGGTATGTATCAACTACACCCTTTGGATCTTTCCAGGGGTCAAATCTCGAGACCTGCGTAATAACCGGCCTATTTGGATCAATCTTCAACTTCTCAATGGATTTTTTCAGTTCTTCCTGAGTCAGTTCTCTGTTCTTATCACTTAAAGGATCAATAGAAGGAGGAATTTCATATAGTCTTTCAATTGAAAGCTGCCCGGCGTACCTTTTCAAGGTGAAGATTCCGGCATCATAGTGTTTCATGAAAGAATTGATAAAAGCCATGAATTTCTTGTTTGGAGTTGAAGTGTCGATATGGCATCGCCAGGCGAGTTTCGCACTCCCTTTGTTGACAACCGCTGGAATGGCTACCGGCTGGGGGTCGTGAATCACTACAACATCATATTCCCCAAAATTCACATCGGAATTTTTCCTGGTAATGTTCATAAACAATTCAATATCTTTCTCGGTGAGGTCATCTTCTTTTCCCTGAAGGGCATTATGCATACGTTTGGTGAGTTCAAAAAATTCTTGAGTGCCTTCTATTACTTTCCAATCCGCGGACAAACCCACATCGTTCATGAGAGGCACAAGGGTATGTAGAATCTCAGCGACTCCGCCTCCAAAGGCCGTTGCATTTATATGCAGCACTTTGAGCCCTTTGAGCTTATTGCTGAGGCTTAATATCTTTTCAAATTCCGCATGAGGAATTATCCCCGTATAATCCTTGATGCTTCTTGAGCCTGTATGCACTTTGAGCATCTTCATCCCTCCTTTTGTTGTCTTATTTATTATACATCATTTATTCATTGTATGAACAAATTACTATACAGAATGCATGTAGCATTTGATCATTACCATTTGGTACCTTATCGTATGAACAAGGCCTATACCGAAACAAAAGAAATAGCTAAAAAATACGACGTTGATATGAGAACGGCCGCTTATATCCACGCTATAAATAGGGTATTGTATGCTCTCGAAAAGGGATGGCTTTATCCATGAGGTGATGAGTCTTTAATAAATACTTTCTGTTATAATTGAAAATGTCAACCTTTGAAGTTAAACAGATCTTTCCAGCCGCGCAACTCCATGGAAATGAAATGCGAATAATATTTTTAATGAAGGAAATATAATTTCCTAACGTGTTTGGTTTTTCATGGAGGTGGATTATGAAAAAGGCTTTGTTTTTCTTTATCGTACTGCTGGCAATCACGAGTGCCTTCGGACAGTACAGTGTCGGAATACTTATTCCCGGAGAAATCGGAGGCAACCCTATTTATGAATTGGTTGCGGCCGGCGCGAAAAAGGCCGAAAAGGCGGGCATAAAGCTGAAATTGGTTGAGGGTGGTTATAATCCTGGGAAATGGGAACCATTGCTCAGGTCTATGGCTGCATCAAAAAGATACGATTTGCTGATCACCTTGACAGAAGGCATGCCAGACCCCGTAAAAAAAGTGGCAACGGAATTCCCGGAGCAAAAAATTGCCCTTTTAGATGGGGTTCTCAATGTGGAAGTGAAAAATGTTTATTCAATAGGATTTCATGACGAAGAAATGTCTTTCCTTGCCGGAATATTTGCTGGCCTCATTACTCGTTCCGAATTACCGGGTGCAAATCCCGAACATGTTGTCGGCTTGATTGCCGGTGATACTTATCCTGCGATGACGAATAAAATGAAGCCTGCCTATGAAAGGGGTGTAAAACTCGTTACCCCTGATGCACGTGTTCTTTTCAGCGTAGCAGGCAGCTGGGCTGACCCGACTAAAGGGAAAGAATTAGCCGCAAAGCAATTAGATGAAGGCGCAGATATAATCCTTTCCATAGCGGGAGGCACTGGAATTGGTATAATTGACGAAGCGACAAGAAGGGGAACATATGTGATAGGTGTGGATTCCAACATAATCCCCTTCAGCCCCGGGACTATCCTTGCTTGTGCGTTAAAACATATTGACAGAGTAGTATACGATACCATTATCAAAGCCAGCGAAGGTAAACTAACCTATGGGAAAAACATCAGAGTTGGCGTTCCTGAAGGTGTAATAGGTTTCACCTTCGATGATGAAAATTACAAAAAATACGTTCCCGAATGGATACAGGAGATCGTAAAAGCCTATTACATACTCTTGAAATACTCTCTAATTAACGCTTTGGGGGAATAGTTATGAAAAGCTTCATCAACCAATTCAACGAAAAACTGCCAGCTCTTACAAAAATCGAAGAAAAAATAGCCCGTTTCATTCTCGAAAATCCTGAAAGTTCGGTGAAAATGTCCGTTCAATCTCTTGCTGCAAAGGCCAGCGTTGCACCCTCGACAGTGATAAAAATGTGTCGGAAATTGGGATTTAGCGGCTTTTCAGAATTGAAGCTCACCCTTGCATCGGAGATGAATTTAGCACTTGCAAGAAACGTGAATCTGGATGATGTTCAAAGCACTTTTGGCGATTACAACGGTTTTGTGGCCGAACTCATCGAAGCCGAACTCGCACATCTGAGAAGAGAAGAACTCGAAAAGGCCTCGGAAATAATCGGCAATGCCAGATATGTTGATATATATTCCTTTGGCTTTGATTCTATCGAGGGGTTGGATCTCTACCACAAACTTGTGCTTTTAGGCAAAAGGGTGCAGCACATAGAAAACGGGTATATGCAGATGATATCTGCTTCCAGATTAAAAGAGGGGGATGCGGTTGTTGCAATTTCCAGCACCGGAACTTCCAGAGACCTATATGCAGCGGTTAAGCATGCGAAACACTTCAAAGCAAAGGTGATTTCAATCGCCCCGGAAAGCTCTATTCTCTCTAAAGAAGCCGATGTTGCGCTGAATACTCATTTCAAAAAGCTCATATTGCGAGATGGTGGTATTGCAACGAGAATCGTTCAGTCCTTTGTGATTGATGAACTGTTCATCAAAATACTGAAAAAGGATGAAAAGGCGAAAGAATACTACGAAAGGTTCAAAGAAGTGCTCGATTTGAAAAGGCGATAGTGAAGAAAAAAGAAAAAGAGCCGGGGTTAATTCCCGGCTCTTTCGATGGTATTTGATAAACCCCTCCAGATAATCTCTCTTATTCTCTCGAGCTTATCCGGATCGTCTGTGATGTTTAGACCGTTCAATATCAATTCTGCTGCTACTTCAGAGTCAACGATTTCCAGAATTTCCTTGTTGTTCTTTCCAGAATCAATCAATTTGGAGATTTTGTTTCTGAGTTCGTTGTATCTCTCACGTGCTTTTTTCCACATCTCCAGATCTTCCCGGGCCAAATTGCCTTTTTCGCGCTGAATGATCTTCACTGTTTCCCTCTTGTTAGTGACAAAGTCAACATAAGCTTTGAGTAATCTCTTTATCTTCTTCAGGTATACATTCTCGGATTCCACTTCTTTGAATAGATGTTCCTCAAGCTCATCCAGCGAATATCGCCAGACTTCATAGTAAAGATCTTCTTTGCTTGGAAAATAATAGTAGATGAGAGCTTTTTTCACCCCGGCAATACTGGCGATTTCAGACATACTTACACCATCATGCCCTTTTTCGGCAAAGGCCTTTCGCGCTGCTAACAAAATCCTTTCCCTTGTAGTCATTTTCTTTTTCACCGGGGGCTCACCGCCAATCTCACGCCTTCTTGTCAAGGGCGAGTTTTTCTTCGTTATTTGCGTATCTTCTCATTCTGGTCTCAAAATCGTATACACCACGCTTTGAAGGGTGGGTTTCTGCATAACCATGCTCGTACCAGAGCTTATCGGCGTAAACCTTCCACTCTTCGGCGAGTTTGTCCAGTTCAGGTGCGAGTTCGGTTACTACTCTTTCGCTTCCATCATGTTGAGGGATTGCATTGAACTTTTTCACCATAGCCCTGAGCACTTTGGGATTGTCAATGATGGGACATGGTCTGAACAAGTTGTTGCTGTATGGAACCATTCTCTTATAAGCGCTGAAGAAAGGTGACTTCAAGATTTCCAGGAGGCTTTTTTCCCTGATGCTGTCAACAGCAAATTGCTGGAAAACACAGGGTTCAACATAACCCTTGGCATTGACATGCAAATACTTTGCACCAGCGGCAAGACAACCGTGTGTGAGGAATCCATGATTCCAGAAGTCTGCGACAAAAGCGAATTTTCCGCCAAGTCTTAGTTCTTCTGTCTTAAAGAATCTCTCATACCTCTGCTCCGCTGTAGGAACGAGATCCATTGAGGGATTCATTCCGACGGGCATAAACTGGAATACCCAGGCATAGGATACACCATTTTCTTTCAGGAAATCCCAGAATTCATCCTTCAGCAGGACATCATGGTTCATTTTCGTGGCTGTGACTGAAGAGCCAAAGATCACACCAGCTTCTCTCAGGTATTCCCAGGCATTTTGGATTTTCGCAAAGACACCTCTTCCTCTTCTCCAATCAGTTTCAGCTTCAAAGCCTTCAACCGAAATAGCAAGAGTCGCATTGCCGAGTTCAGCGAGTTTTTCAGCCTTTTCCTTGGTGATGAGAGTGCCGTTTGTGTAGATCTGGAAGTAACTGTCGTTGAATTCTTCCAGAGTTTCGAAAAGATGCGGCCATACGAAGGGCTCTCCACCGGTAATGATGAAGAAGTAAATGCCGAGTTCATTGGCTTCCCTGATGAGGTTCCATACTTCTTCCTTCGAGAGCTGGTACTTTCTTCCATATAGCCCGGCATAACAGCCAACGCAGTTGAGGTTACAAGCATAAGTGGGACTGATAACCACAAGCTTGGGAAGCACTAATTCATGTTCCATCATTTTTTCCTGCCTGATTTTTTCGCCCAGAGCGAATTCATTGATGACGAGATTAGTCATCACTTTTTCAACAGCCTTTGGGCTCGCTTTCTGAAAAACTTCCTTCCAGGATGTGATCATAGGGTGTTTCTCTTTGGCCATGTTTGCGAGCTTTTTCAATCCGCTCTTGGCTGGTTCTTTACTGAGTGCAGCAACAGTCGCGAAAAGCCTGTACATAGTTTCTTCAGACGAGTTCCTGACGACATTGCCCACAAATTTGCCAGCCTGCTTAAGCATGGACTGCTTCATACTATCTACAAATCCCATGTGTTCACCCCCATAGAGTATTTACTTACCGGTCGGTAAAATACTACTCCGCGAAGGTTTCTTCCGTTATGCGATTACTTTACTACTGTGGAACAAGTTTGATGGAACAATGTGAATTATTGCGGGATAGTGGGTGAGAAGCCGAGTAACGTGATTCGAGTAGCGAGTAAATCAAGAACCGATGTAGGATAAAATAAAGGAGGCAGTCAGGAGGAAGAAAGGAACAGAGTTGCGAGTAGCAAGAATATCAAGAACTAAGTTGCGAAAGAGAAAACATCTAAACCTGAGTTCTAATC
>NZ_CEYIHJ010000068.1:8626-8918 GCF_982836095.1 Kosmotoga sp. | reverse complement strand
GTAAAATATGCGATAATAAATAAAACTAATGATATTAATGATTTGGAGTGATTGCTTTGAAATACAACATGGTATATTTCGATCTGGATCACACGCTTTTTGATTTTGACAGGACAGAAAAGGAATCTCTTGAGGTTGTTTTAGCAAAAGCATCAGAAGAACCAACACTTGAGAAGCTCAAAAGGTATAAGGAAATAAACGCCAAATTATGGAGCGAGTTCTCAAGTGGGAAATACACGAAAGAATTCATAGCTATTGAGCGATTCAGAAGGTTTTTCAATGAGTTTGGCAT
>NZ_CEYIHJ010000068.1:0-8616 GCF_982836095.1 Kosmotoga sp. | reverse complement strand
GTTTGGCATTAACGGAATTTCACCTGAAGAAGCGAGTGCTTTATTTGTCAAAGAGCTTTCGAAGAGAGGGCATTTCCTGTCCGGAGCTGAGAGTTTTCTTAAAAAGCTGAAGGCAATGGGCCAAAGGATGGCTGTGATTACCAATGGAATAAAAAAAGTTCAAGAAAGCAGAAAACAGGCTGCTAAGCTGGAGCGTTTTTTCGAGTTTTTATTGACTTCAGAAGAAGCAGGGAAACCCAAACCTTTCCCGGAGATTTTTCATCTGGCTGCTAGTAAAAGCGGAATCCCACTTGAAGACTCCGTGTACGTTGGGGATAATTTAGAAACGGACTACGCTGGCGCCAAAAACGCTGGAATTGAATTTATCCTCTATCAGCCAGAGCCAATTGAAAAAATCGACGGTCTCGATTTAAAGGTAGCGAGAAATTATGACGAACTTTATGCACTACTGATAGATTGATTATCAACTCTTTTTAGCTTTGCAGGAATATACAGTGACAGCATTCCAAGGCCCATTATGGCCAAAGCCATGCCCACACCGAATTTATCTGCCAGGAACCCCAGTATAGGGGCAAGAACAGCTCCTATTAGGGTTTTTAGTTGCGATTCGGCTGAAAGCCCTGAAGCCATGGTGGTATGTGCAATAGTGTCGCTTAGATAAGCTATGTTCATGGGACGCCTTGCGTTTTCAATGACGAATAGTGCAATAAAAAGCAGTACGGATACGATTCTCAGCATACCGCTATTGAAAACCCCTGCTAAGATTATCGCAAAAGCACCAAATACATATGTGATATTGAGAGCCCTTTCTTTGCCTCCAAAAAGCTTCGCTATTTTCCAGGAGCTTTTTGAAGCGTAACTTGTGAGCAAATACAATACAAAGTACACCACCCCTACGACGATAGATGTGCGCTTCTGAGCTGAAAGGAACGTAAAAAACGGCAGTGCCAGAGCTGTACTTTCGAGAATGGGCTGAAGGTATTCTTTTACCGTTTTATAAAAAGAGTCGAAGAAAGCAGAGTTGAACAACCCTTTGAGCGAATAGCGGCTTCTAAATATCTGGAAAAAGGCTTTCATGGATTCTTTTTTGGAAGTTTTCTTAATATCCCCATCGAGGGTTTTAGGATAGGTGGCGAGGTTCAAAAGGTTTAAAATATAGGGAATAACAGCGACGAGGAAGACCATTTTATATGTTCCGCTGTAAAACACCAAAGCTGCTGCTATGAGAGAGTTTATCGCAGAGCCCAGCTGAGAGAAAGATCTTGTAGCGCCATAGTATTCGATTTTTTTATCCTCCTGGCCCGTAAGGCGTAGATATTCTAATATCATCGCCTTGTGTGTTCCTGTTCTGAAAGCCTCTCCAAGAGCGAATAACACCATAGAGCCGATATACAGGTAGAAGTTAGGAAAAAAGTAGAAGCAGAGAAAGGATATGATGTATGAAACCATTGAGAGAACCATGGAAATGCGCCTGCCATAAAGGTCAGCGATTATCCCGGTAGGAAGTTCAAAGAAATTTATGGCAATTTCTCTCACAGAAAAAAGTGTACCTATCTGCAAAAAAGAAAGCCCCTGTTCTCTAAAAAAGAGCACGATAAAGGGCTCAAAGAATCTTAGATTCTTCAGGAAGCCATAGCTTGCAAATCTCACAAACTGTGTATCTTTATTCAAATTCTCCGCCTCCGCACAAAAAAACGATTAATTTTAAAGAAGTATATTCAACAGCTCCGAGATTCCCTTTCTTGTTTTAGCTGAAACAGGAAAGATAAGCGGAGAACCCCAGGGACCGAGCTCTTCTTTAAAGCTGTTTACCATCTTTGTAAGTTGATTGCCTGAGAGCTTATCCGCTTTTGTCAGCACAGCAACAAAGGGAATGGAATAATACTGGAGCCATTGAAGCATTTCCAGATCTTTCTTCTGAAGGTTGTGCCTTGAATCTAACAGTAATACAACAAGATTCAAATGAGGCCTGGACTCGAAGTAATCTGTGATCAATGCCTGCCAGCGCTTGATTTCCTGATGGGAAGCTTTCGCATAGCCATAACCCGGCAGATCTACAAAGAAGTGCTTTGAATTGATCAGGTAAAAATTTACCGATCTCGTCTTTCCGGGAGTCGAACTAGTGTGGGCAAGCCTCCTCCTGAATATAGCATTCAGGAGGGTGGATTTTCCCACATTTGACCTTCCAGCGAAGGCTATTTCACGTCCTTTAGGTTCTGGATAATCTCCAGGTTTGAAAGCTGTTTTGTACAGTTCAACGGATTTTATGAGCACTTAAATCAGTGCCTCCTTGAGCACTTCGCCTACTTCATCCACAAAGACAAAATTCAAAGCCTTTTTTATTTCATCCGGGACTTTTTCTAGATCTTTTTTATTGGCTTTGGGCAATATGACGGTTTTTATACCGGCTCTGTATGCAGCCATGAGCTTTTCCTTCAAGCCACCAATTGGGAGAACTTTCCCTCTGAGCGTTATTTCACCTGTCATAGCAATATCATGTCTCACTGGCTGCTTAGTTACCGCCGAGATTATAGCGGTTAACAATGTTATTCCCGCCGATGGTCCATCCTTAGGAACAGCACCTTCGGGCACATGTATATGGAAATCCGTACTTTCAAAGAACTTGGAGTACTCCTTTTTATTGCATTGTTTCCGCGCAAGGCTAAGGGCTATTTGTGCGGATTCTTTCATCACGTCTCCAAGTTGGCCGGTGGTAATGAATTTACCCTTTCCTCCGGGAACGGGTAGGACTTCTATATACATTATTTCACCGCCAACAGCTGTCCAGGCAAGACCAGTAACCACTCCGATTTCAGGTTTTTTCCTGAAATCACTGTCGGTGAACCTCGGAACTCCAAGGAAGTCTTCAAGGTTTTTTATGCTAACTTTCACATTTTTAGCGCCTTCTGAAAGTCTCAATGCTGACCGCCTTATAACCTTTGCAAGATTTCTGTCGAGTTTTCTAACGCCAGCTTCCCTGGTGTATTCGCGTATAATTCTCTTTATGGCGCTCTGGGTGATGCTTACTTTTTTGTTGTTCAAAGAGTACTCTTCATAAAGCTTAGGAAGAATATAATCTTTGGCGATGTGTAATTTTTCGGTATCGGTGTAGCCAGCGATCTCGATCACTTCCATCCTGTCTAACAAGGCAGGTGGTATGGTGTAAAGCACGTTTGCTGTCGTTACAAAGAGCACTTTTGATAGATCGAAAGGCAGTTCAAGGAAGTGGTCTGTAAAGCTACTGTTTTGCTCAGGGTCAAGTACCTCAAGCAAAGCTGAGGCTGGATCTCCTTGAAAGCTAATGCCCATTTTATCCACTTCATCAAGCACTAATACGGGATTCTTTACGCCAAGCTTACGTATCGTCTGTATGATTCTTCCCGGTAAAGCACCCACATACGTTCTGCGGTGGCCTCTGATTTCTGCTTCGTCACGCATGCCGCCGAGAGAGATTCTGCCGAATTTCCTGCCCATAGACTCTGCTATAGATCTTCCAAGAGAGGTTTTTCCAACGCCAGGAGGACCTACAAGGCAGAGTATAGGTGCTCTCAGATTTTCTGAAAATTTTCTGGCTGCCAAAAATTCGAGAATACGCTCTTTAACATCCACAAGGCCATAGTGATTTTTATCGAGAAATTCCCTAACTTTTAAGATGTCTATATTATCGCCTGTTTCTTCGTACCAGGGAAGGTTCAATATCCAATCAAGATAGGTTCTTATAACGGTGGCCTCGGCTGAGTAAGGTGACATCTTCTCCAGCCTTGCGATCTCCTGTTCAGCTTTCTCTATTACTTCTTTTGGGTATTTTTTACTGGAGAGCATCTCTTTGAGTTCTCTTACCTCTGTGTCTTCTTCCCCTTCGAGTTCTTCCTGAATGGCTCTCATTTTCTCTCTGAGATAGTATTCTTTTTGATTTTGTTCGATTTTTTCTTTTACCCTCCGCTCAAGTTCTTCTTCAAGAGATAGTATTTCCACTTCTCTGGTAAGAAGCTCCATGAGCAGTTCAAGTCTCTTTCTCGGTGAGGTTTCTTCGAGCAATGCCTGCTTTTCTTCGAGTTTCAAAGGTAACAGGGAAGCTACAAAATCAGCGAATTTATCCGGGTTTGAGGTATCATCCAATGCCAATGTAGCTTCATCAGGAAAGCGCCTGCTAAGGTTCACGTATTTCAAAGCGAGCTCTCTTACTTTCCTTATAAGGGCTTCAAGGGTTTTTGTGGCTTTGTATCTGGGCTTCATAACTTCAACCTTGAACATGAAAGCCCTTTCATGCTCTATAACTTCCACAGCCTTTGCCCGTACCAGCCCTTCAACTAATATCTTGTAGTTACCATCAGGCATTTTCATGAGCTGAACAATCTTCACCACTGTACCGACCTTGTACAGGTCTTCGACTGATGGGTTTTCGGTTTTTATATCTTTTTGTGAGACCAAAAAAAGCAGCTGATTGAATTTAGCGATGGATTCTTCCAGAGCTGTCAGCGATTTTTCGCGCCCTACATACAACGGCATCACTGCGGATGGATATATAAGCATATTTGTTCTTGTAGCTATGGCAGGTAAGATTTTGGGTATAGCCACTTTCTTATCCGAGCCACTTGCAGCTTCTTCGAGTATCTGGAATTTTTGACCCATGTTTTCACCTCCTATCGGTGCTATGAGTTATGTCTTTGTCCTTTTCAAGATTCGAAAGAATCTCCGTCAAGATATGGCTGAGTTTTTTCGATTGAGTTTCCATTTTTAATCTTCTTTTCGATTCGTGTTCATAATATAGACGAATTTTCAAGGTTTCGGTTCTTTGCCACCTTAGTTTCTCGGGCCACTCAACGGCAAGAACCGAATTTTTATCCAACAGCTCATCAAGTCCCAGCTCTGCTATTTCATCCTCGTTTTCCAATCTGTAAAAATCCGCATGAACAAGCTGTAATTGAGAACCAGGATACATGTTTATGAGCGTAAAAGTAGGGCTTCTAACATAATCCGGGGCAATACCAAGACCTTCAGCGAGTCCTTTTACAAATGTGGTTTTGCCTGTCCCGAGATTTCCGTAAAGCAATAGCGTTTCTCCACCTTCAAGCTTCAGGCCTAAAAGCCTGCCGATTCTTTTCAGAGTCTTTTCGTTTACGTTTCCCAGTTCATAGATCTTTTTATCGCTTCTTTCCACCTGTGATATTCTTCCTCCATTTCTCGACCCTTCGGCGTGAAAACAACTTCCGTTTTTCTTTTGTTTTTTAGCAATGTTTTGTCCCAAAGTCCCACAGCCATTCCGGCCAACATGGCGGCACCAAGAGCGGTTGTTTCCTTGATCATGGACCTATCTACGGGAATACCCAGTACCCTTGACTGTAAGTCCATAAGGAAATTATTTCGTGTCATACCGCCATCTACCAGCAAACGCTTTATTTTAATCCCCGTTTCCTTTTCCATAAGTTCTATTATGTCTCTAGTTCTAAAAGCCACATATTCTAAGATAGCCCTTACTATATGGGCTTTGGTTGTTCCACGGGTAAGACCTATGAATAGCCCGCGAGCGGTTGAATCCCAATAAGGTGCCCCCAACCCGGCAAGAGCACCAGAAAAGTATACCCCACCATTGTTTTCTGCTTGTTTTGCAAGTGTTTCAGTTTCCTCAGCAGTGGAAATTAGTCCCAGCCCGTCCCTTAGCCATTTAACAAGCGCTCCAGAAGCGAATATAGAGCCTTCTACAGCATAGGTGATTTCATTTTTTGTCTTCCACCCTATGGTGGTGAGAAGTCCGTTTTTGGAAAACTTAGGCTCATTTCCTGTGTTCATCAAAAGGAATGAACCCGTTCCATAAGTACATTTCATATCTCCCTGGTTAAAAGCGCTTTGGCCAAAGAGAGATGCTTGCTGGTCTCCAGCTATGCCCCCGATAATTGGTCCATAAATAGAGCGACAGAGTTGAGCGGAAGAATCCACAACCTTTGGCAGAAATTCTCGCTTTATTGAGAACAAATCCAGCAACTCTGAATCCCAGTTAAGATCACTTATGTTAAATAGCATGGTTCTTGAGGCATTTGAGTAGTCAGTAATATGCAGCTTTTCTGGTGTGAGATTCCAAATAAGCCAGGAATCAATTGTACCAAATTTGAGAGTCCCACGCTTTGCCGCATTTTTTATTTCCGGAACATTCTTAAGCAGCCATTCCATTTTTGTGGCCGAAAAATAAGGATCAGGACGTAACCCTGTTTTCGAGTGAATAAATTCTTCATGGGTTTTCTTTAATTCTTCAGCACGGTTGCTTGTGCGTCTGCACTGCCAGACTATGGCATTGTAAAGCGCTTTTCCACTTTCAGCATCCCATGCGACAATGGTTTCCCGCTGGTTTGTTATACCTATGGCTTCGATTTCCTTGAAAGAAACCCGAGACTCTTTCACCACTTTTTCAACACAGGACATGGCGGTAAGGACTATATCGTTAGGGTTATGTTCTACCCAGCCCGGTTTCGGATAAATTTGCTCAAATTCCTCTTGTGCCACCGCAACCTGATAGAGTTCCTCGTCAAAGAGTATAGCCCTTGTGCTGCTGGTTCCTTGATCAATTGTAAGAATGTAACCCATCTAATCACCCCTGTAAAATCAATTTCCTCTTTAGCTTTATAGCATCATACTGACAGACTTCATGGCAAACGTAGCATCTTATGCACTTTGAGTAATCGATTTTCTTTAGCGCAACGGAAATGGCTGAAACCGGGCAATGCTCCGCACATTCCCCGCAATTGACACATTTATTCTTGTCAATTGTAGGAATCCTTGACAACAATTTTGAAAATAAAGATGGCCTGTTTATGGGCCGGATGCCATCGGGCAGCTTGAAATCAATCACCGCCGGTGAATCACCCTGTATTTCATACGCAGGAGTAAGTCCCAATTTTTTGGCAAAGAAAATAGTTGGAACCATTTCTATTGGTATCTCGTACAATCTGGCAATAGCATCATCCAGAGCAAATCCGCTCTCACTAACCGCCACAATTTCGTAATTCGCTACTTTTCCATTGGAAGGCCCATTTCCATGCATTCCTATTACACCATCGAGAATGTTCAATTTTGGATTCAACAATCTATGCAGTTCAATGAGCATATTTGCAAAACGTTCTCTTGTAATTGCCTTTACGTGCCAAATTTGTTTTTCAGAACCTACAATACAGCCGAATGTGTTTTTCACCGCCAGAGTTAGGGTCATAAGCGAGTGTGTTTTTAGCTTTGGCAAGTTTACGAGGGAATCCGCTTCCAATACCTGCTTTGCTACTCTGAACTCTTTTAGCGTATTATTGGTGTTTTTTAGTTTTTGAGGATCGCTGAAAGTTACAAGCTTTACCCCGTATTTTTTGCATACCTCTTCAATGCCACTTTTGGCAGCAGCTTTTTGGGTATTGCCATTTGCAGGGCTATCACCAATCACCAAATTCAGCCCCATGTCCTGAAATAATTCTATAACGGCAGCGAGAAAAGAAGGGTGTGTTGTAACGCCTGCTTCAGGGTTTCTCCCGGTGAGCAGGTTGGGCTTTAATAGCACTTTTTCGCCTCGAGTAAACAAACTTTCAATGTGCAGACTTTCAAAACTTTCCTGTAGCTTTGCTTTTACCTGTGAATAGTCAGGACAACGTTTAATTATCACCCTGGTCATGGTTTTCATTCTCTGCATTATCGGCTTTATGGTTTTTGGGATATATTATTCTTTTTTTTCTGCGTCTGTCATCTACCACATAATTGGCACCTTCAGGAAGTTCAAAGGTGTTTTGAGAAAGAACTTCGATTATCAGATCTTCAGGTAGCGAAGTGATTGCCCATAGATCACTAAGGTAAAGCCTCCCGGAATTTCTAATTGGTGCTTTTTGCAGGGCAGATGCCACCCCTTTTACCAGACTTTCTTCTATTTTTGGCTTTTCATTGTTTGTCTCAAAATTCATATGAGCACCTCCAGGTTGAGGGTTGTTTTTTGTGCTATATTGTTATTAGTTCACTGACAATTATACCTCAAGAGGTGGTGATTACCCTGAAAGGAAATTCGCTTCCGATTGAATTAAGGCACAAGCTTCATATGTATCCTGAAGGTGGACACAAGGAATTCAAAACGAAGAACATTCTGTTGGAATTTATCAATGATTTGAATTGTAAGAACTTGAAAATCTATCAACTACTTAAGACTGCTATTTTGGTTGAGTACACTTTCAAGGCAGGAGATGCTTATACGCTTTTCAGAGCTGATATGGATGCTCTACCCATAGAAGAAAAAACCGGTGTGGAGTTTCATTCAAAACACTCCGGCTGGATGCACGCTTGTGGACACGATGTGCACATGGCTGTACTTTTCGGTCTAATTCAAAGAGTTTGCGAAGATCTTCCAAATAAAAATATACTATTCCTTTTTCAACCCGCTGAAGAGGGTCCGGGGGGCGCAAAGCCCATTTTAGAATCCGGTGTTCTCGATAGATACACCATAAAGGCAGCCTTTGCCTTGCATGTTAATGCCGAGTATGACCTCGGTACTGTCGCTTCTAAAGATGGCGTGATTTTCGCCAGCCCAACAGAATTTGAAATCAGGTTTCGAGGAAAATCTACACACGGTTCCACACCAAGCAAGGGAAAGGATACAAT
>NZ_CEYIHJ010000067.1:0-8996 GCF_982836095.1 Kosmotoga sp. | reverse complement strand
AGCCTTAAGGTATGTTGGCCACTGTACGCCCTGAACGTCTATATGGAATTTCGGGTTGAGAGATTCGATGTAGAACTTGAACATCTCAGCCGCTGTTTGCCTTGCTTCGTTACCCGTGTTGTAGAGCAGTGTCAGCTTGAAGCCTTTTTCCCAGAGCTGGCCATCAAAGGCTTTCTTGAACTCAGCTGCTGCTTTTGCAAGGTTGAATTCAGGAACGGGCAGTGTGGGATCGTAACCGAGATAACCTTCAGGAAGGTCAGTCGGTACGAGTTTACCGTAACCGTTGAGAACTTCTTCGATAAAGGTCTGTCCATCGTAACAGTAGTAGAATGCCTTCCTGACATGGAGATCGCTGAAGAATTCAGGTGGCACGCCGTTTCCGTCAAGTTTGCCGCTACCTATGTATTCACTTCCTTCTTTGACTTTCCAATTGAAATGGAAGGATGTGATAGCAGACGTCGGATAACCGTCGATTATTCTGACACCAGGCATATTAACAACCTGTTCTTTATACTGGGTAGGTACGTAAACGATGTCGGCGTCGCCAGCTTCGAGCATAGCCTTCCTTGTGGAGTATTCATCGATACCCCAGATGATGACTGTCTTCAGCTTGGCTGGGCCTCTCCAATATTCGTCAAATCTTTCAAGGATGACTTTCTGCTGTGCCCTGTCCCATTCGACGACCTTGAATGGACCACAACCAGCGTCTACACTGTGGAGAGGAGTTTCTTCAGGCTGAAGGTCGTGCCATTTCCACCAGCCGTCAGCGTTTCCATCCCAGGCACCATTGTCTTTTGCCCACTGTGAGTCGATAACAGCACTCCAGCCAGCGTAGTGGGAAATGATCCACATGAATGGCGCGAAGGGACCATGGAGAGTGAAAACCACATTGTTGCCATCGACTTCAACAAGAGGATCGATGACTTCGTTGTAGAAAGCAATGAGTTTTGCTTTGGCTTCTTCCGAAGTCGGATTCCTATCTTCATCAACGGCATCGGAGTAAGCCATGCCAGAATAGGCTTCGAACCAGCCTTCGAGTGAAGCGTAATCTCCACCGGAGAGGGCTTCGATGATCATCCACATGGGCCCGCCGGAAGGATCGAAAAGGATTCCTCTTTCGAAACTGTACTCCACATCATAGGGTGTAAGCACGTTACCAGAGTGGAATTTAATGCCTTCCCTTATGGGGAACACATACTTTGTACCGCCATCTTTGATGAGGCCGTTTTCCACTGTCGGAACCTCGGTGGATATCATGGGCTCAAATACCGTAACGGAATCGCCCTTGTACTTGATGAGGTTGTCATAGACGTTGAGAATAACGGCACCACCAGCGGTTTCATAACAATAGTGAGGATCGAGGGTTTCCGGTTCTCCAATGGTTAAGTTAACAAATGTTTCAGGATCGAAGGAGAACGCAATAGCGGAAACCAATAGTACAGATAGAACAAGAAGAAGCAACTTCTTCACAACAACACCCCCTTACAAAAGGTTTATTAACAACACCTATATTATAACCATTTTGAGTAAGAAAATCAAATGCAGGTATTTGCACAACGGTTTAAGAGAGAAGATTAAGGCTTTAAAGAGCTGCATTTCATTTATTTTGACGAAATTCTTTCACCGCGGTAGGCATTGACTAATGTAAAAAAAGGAGAGCGTAGCCCTCCTTTCTAATGGTGGGTGCGGTAGGGATTGAACCTACGGCCTCTTCCTCGTCAAGGAAGCGCTCTCCCACTGAGCTACGCACCCCTATACGCTAAGTATTTTATCATCACCATAGTCATGTGTCAAGTCTGAAAGAATCATTCTGAAACCCGTTGAGAGTTATATCTATGTCTATTGTGTTATAATTTATATCGCTCGACAGGGCAGTACAGGCTTTTGCCGGTTAGGAGGAATAAGAAAATGAAAGGTACAGTCAAGTGGTTTAGCGGTAAAAAGGGCTATGGCTTTATCACGAAAGATGATGGAGAAGACATTTTTGTGCATTTTAGTGCTATTCAGATGGATGGCTTCAAAACATTGAATGAAGGGCAGAGAGTAGAATTCGATGTGGAAACAGGTCCATCGGGTCGTCCGCAGGCTATCAATGTAAAAGTCGTTGAAGAATAAATAAAGGGGCGCTAAAAAGCGCCCTGATTGTCATAACCTGTTGTAGCCCTCTATTCCCTTTCTAAGTAATTCGCACGCTCTTTTCAGCTTTTTTCTTTCAAGGACATATGCAATGCGTATCTCCTTCTTTCCACTTCCCTCGGTAGCGTAAAAGCCTGAAAGAGGTGCTACCATAACGGTTTCTCCAGAATCGTTGAAATCGGTTAGCATCCATTTTACGAATCTTTCAGCATCATCTACCGGCAGGGCAACGGAAACATAGAACGCGCCTTCGGGCTTTGTGAGAAGAACTCCAGGTATTTTTGAAAGTTCTTCAAAGACCACGTCTCTTCTAAGCTGGTACTCGTTCTTGACTTTATCAGTATATTCTTTGCCCAGCTCTAATAAACCCACAGCACCCAGCTGTGCCACCGTAGGTGGTGAAAGCCTGGCCTGGGCAAATTTCATCGCTGCGTCATATATCTGCCTGTTGTGAGTGGCAAAAAGCCCTATTCTCGTTCCACAAGCGCTGTATCTCTTTGAAAGGCTGTCAGTCATGATTACACGTTCGCTTTTGTAATGCTTGAGTAGTGAAATGGACTCACGTCCATCGAAAGCGAATTCTCGATATACTTCATCGGAAATGAGAAAGAGATTGTGCTTTTCAGCAAACTGGATCAATGTGTCAATTTCGCTACTCGTAAGAACTACCCCGGTGGGATTTGAAGGGTTTGAGAAGAGTATGGCTCTGGTTTTGGAAGTAATCGCTTCTTCGAAGCGCTCTTTCGGAGGTAAACGATAGCCATTGGAAACCTCTGCTCTCACGGGTACAAGCTTTATGTTCAACAGGCTGGCGAAACCTTTGTAGTTAGCATAAAAAGGCTCGATCACTACGATTTCGTCACCCGGGTCGGCAATAGCTGCCATAGCGAAAATCACGGCTTCGCTACCACCGTTTGTGACAATGACCTCATCTTCGGTTAACTCAACTCCAAAAGAAGCATAATAATTCAAAAAGGCACGGCGCAGTTCGATAATTCCAGCAGAATGTGAATAAGCTACGACATCACCGAGATTTTTACGCAGATACCTGAAGAATATTTCAGGTGTGGGGATATCCGGCTGGCCTATATTCAGGTGATAAACTTTGATACCCCTTTCTTTTGCTTTTTCGGCATAGGGGACAAGCTTTCTTATGGGCGATGCTGGCATTTTTTCAGCTCTTCTTGAGATTTTCATGGTAAACCTCCTAAATCTAAAAATCAATGTTCATTACATCCAACCAATCGGGGCCCTCGGCATCTGGAATACAATTTCTGGAATCCGAAATCTCCAGCTTAAACTCCTCATCAAGAAGCAGCCTTCCATATGAATAGATGGTAACTCTAAATTCGACTGGAACTCTGCCACGATAGTAGTGAACCCTTATTCTGTATTTACCATGGGGTAGAAAGTTTCCCTTTGGATTTATTATGTATGTTTCTCTGCCTGGGCCTTTTATGCAATCGTTACTCAAAAAACCGTTCGCTTTATCATTAAGAAAGTATACCGTATTTGTTGGTTCATTAACATACAGGTCCAGGTCGGCGTTAGGTTCATTCCAATCAATTTTAACTTCGAGCGCTGGCCTTGTCTCGAGGCCGATTATGTTCACTTCCTTTTCAACACATTTCCAGGAAGAACAGGCTTTGAGAACGAGTTTTTTAATGCCCGGTTGTGGAATGACTTCCAAATAGTATTCTTGACCCAGAACTTTGATTTCAAGCGAAGTGTCCTGATAATAAGCTTTGAAGCGCTTCACTTTACCTTTAATCTTGCCCTCCAACTCTAACCTTTCTCCCGCTGTGGCTTCCACAGTTTCCGCCTTCGGAATTATCACAGGCTCTTTCATGCTATTCACGTAATTGGCAGTTATACCGTTGAGCTCTATGGTATGGAGAGTAAAATCAGGGAAGGGTGAATTATATTTCAGTTCCCATATCGAACGTGATAATGAAGAAAGCAAGGTTTCTAATTCTGCCAGGTTTTCTCCATCAAAGATCAACCCTGCTGTCGTTTTAGCCAGTTCCTTTGCATATTCACTTCCTGTATCAAGTGCAATAAAGGGGACGCCTGACTTCATTATAGTAGAAGTGGGCTTTTCCTTCCAGGAACCCCGGTCATCCACTATGACTGCAATTGAACCTTCATCAAAGTCATAGCTGTTAAGAACCTTTCCAAAATCTTCATCAACCGCAATAGGTAGGCTGTAAAGCTGCATGAGTACATCTTGTGTATTTCCATTTGTACTTTCTATCTCCCTGACAATTTTATCTGAAATGGCGATGAAATGCTCCTTAACCTCGCCCTCAGATATCTCTCTGATAGCTCTTGACAGAATTGCCAATTTGCCAATGATTTCTGTCAATCTTGAGTTCATAGATCCGGAAATATCCAAAAAGTAATAAACTTTTATCGTTTTAAGGGGTTCTTTTTGAACCAATTGTATGGAAGGAGCTATTGTAACCCCATCTTCTGAAAAATTGAAGCTGGCAGCAGAATAATGGCCTGTTGTGGTTACCTGAAAACAAACCAATGGGAATTCTGAAGCATCTATCCTGTCAATGCTTACCGTACCAAGACATGCAACAGATAACAATAAAATTACTGCTAAAAGGTACTTGCTCATTTTTCACTCTCCAGGAGGTTTATACTTTCAGCTTTTCCGTCTTCGGTTCTCAATTCAAAAAGGCCAGGTCCCTTTTCAGAAACAGATACAAAGGGTTTGAGGTTTGTGAAATACGAATAATATAGCCCTCTGCTTAGCGGATAGAAAAAGCCTCTGCCCGGTGGCGACTGAGCAACGCCCGTCTTAGCAGGATTGATAACTATACAGTCCGCGGCAGCGTAGTGATAGTTATATCCTGCGAGCAAAATCTCTCTGTTTTTGTCCAGATTCAAATCCCCGACCAATACGGCATTGATTGGCCCCGGATGCCAGAATTCAGAAATGAGCTTTCCGAACCTTGAATACACACTTGCAACGGAGAAATTCCCGTTATTTCCATTGGCGACCACATAAATGAAAGGTTCGTTACCCTCATAAAAGACGCCATACTCTTTTACCGTGTAAGATAGAGGCAAAGCATATACTTTGCCGTCGCCGAAATTTTGTTCCCACAGCAAGCTCACGTCACTGTTCAGAGCCGTTATAACTATGTCGCTCTTTGTGGGATCTTCGCTTTTGAGTTTTCGTATAAGAATAATGTCATCAATGCTGTCTCTGTTCAGGTCGTACTCAATGTGGAAGATCTTCTCGGTGTCAGAAAACTCCCGCATCTTTATCTTTTTGGTTTTCAATTCATCGGAAAAGATTTCCACGATATTATCGGTGATTTCATAATAAACGGGCTGGGGGATTATGACCTCAATGGGGATAGAGAACTTTGAAGCGTCCAGTCCAGAAAGCGTTCTCAACATTATTTTTGAGACGTTATCCAATGAAAATGATGGTAAATTTACTTTGTCTGATATAAAGAGCGTTGATAGATATTTCTTCGTCCCATCTTTGTTTAGCGCCCATATCTCAAAGAATTTTCCTTTGGGCTCTTTTAGGTTTAAACCCAGCACATCGCCCTTCAAAATGGCAGATTCTACAAGAGGTTCCTGAATAACTTTTGGTGTGCTTGAAATCAGGAAGTCCACGAATTTCTGTATAAGATCAACAGCACCTTCCGAAGAAGACGTTTTTCCGTTCCAAACCTCATCAAGATACAGAATATTTCCACTCCCGTATTTCCACATCAGAAGCGGCTCGGTTCTCTCGCTTTTCTTATTGTTTATGGTCAAAGATTCAATGAAATGAAGCGGTAATAAGTCCCCAGGGTAACCGGAAATCACGTAGCCACTGAATTCGGTGCTGGCTTTCCATAGAAAATCAGCATTTTCAGGGTTTGAGATAGCAGAAAATTCATCGGCAGGAAAGGCCAGGTGGTCAAAGATACCTTCAGGCCCATAAAGCAATTTGAAGGGCACACAAATTGCTCCGCTGGCATATGAAACTTTTTTGAGCTTTGCCAGCCCGAGTTTTTCAAGAAGAACATTTCCATCACCTGAAAGGGCAATTGTGCCGCCATTCTGAATATAAGAGCTCAATTCATCTATCAATTTTTCGGTGAAAAAATCACTAAATCCGCCTTTTGAAAGGGTAAAGCTGAGAAAAACGGCTTTGGCTTTTTTCAATGAACGAGGATTTTCCAGTATGGTCTCAGGTGAATAGAGTTCTACAGATAGGTTTTTTGGCGTGAGAACTTTTTTCAGAGCTGTCAAATCATGGTATGCTTCGTCAGGAGCTATCAGCATTACATCAGCGGTTCTCAAGAATTTTCTGACAATGATTGAAGGTTTAGTGATGAGAAATCCCTTGTCTCCCTTTTCCGTGGAAACCATTTGACCGTTGAAAAGCCAGCGCTGAAAGAGCATGCCATCGATATCAACCGATGAAATGTTTATCTCTTTCCCGGCTTCAACCCAATATTGCTTGCGCTCAAGGAGTTCTTTGCCATTTTCGTCGGTAGTGAGAAGAAGAACCTTGTAATATTTTTTGAAATGAGCCTGTAAAGTTACAGGTTCATTGATAACAACAGCCCTTTTACTCCCGCTAATGCCGTCACTCCAGCCAGAAAATTCGAATTTGACATCGTTTCCCTCTATATTTTCGTCTATATCAGATTCAAAAACAATGGGATTAACCTCAAGCTCAAGAGAATTTCCGAGTTCATAAGTACCGATAAAACCTTCCTTGTACTCTATTGAGCCTATGCGGTAGGTGACCCCTTTCTTGAAGCTCTCAGGAAGATCTGACAGCACTTTTACTGCAACTTCCGGTATCTTAATTTCAATCGGTTCAAAATATCGCCAGTCAGTCCCGGTGGTAGTATCGGTGGGATTTGCCTCGTTCCCTTTGAATGAAAAAGTCTCTTTGAACAATTCACGAGACATGTTCGTTGAAACGCCATCGCTAAGTTCAACTGAAAGTGTTCCGCTGATTTCTTTTGCCCCTTTGTTTTCGAAGAAATGAACCATGGGTGTATAGGGTCCGGGTTCCACTTCATCGAAGGGAATTTCATATACTTCAAGGGCTTCATCTGCGTCCGCTATGTGTAGCTTGCCCGGAGGGCCGGGATTGACGAAATATATCCTCTCACCCGAAGGGAGAAGTACATTTAAATCGAGATCAGCTTTGGGACTGTCCCACTTTAAAATAAAACGCAGGGAGGCCTTCGTGGGATAGAGGACATGAACGCTTGATATGGCTTTTCCAGAAGTGTTTGTAGCAAGCACAGTGAAGATGTTTTCACCCTGGCGCAGCACAAAAGAGTCACGAAAATGCCCTCCCTCTATCTCGAGGACTCTTTCCTCAACAGGTATGGTTTCCCCTGTGCTGCCTATCCTTTCCTGCTTAACGATCACATTTCTGTATTCGCCATCAACAGAACCAGAAAGTACAACATAAGGCTTACTGAAAATGTCGCCATCTTTTGGCGAAGTGATATCAACAGTGGGCAAGCTTTCTGTAAAAAATGACAGCTCCTCATTTTCGATTATTTTCCACTCAGTTTTTTCAAGGGCCCTGGGCTTGTCATTATCGATTATAGTCATGGACAATTTTATCTGCTTGGTCTTCCCCATTTTGGGAAGAGGTATCGCGAATTCATAGATGTAATGGCCGTTTTCGAGAATACATGAAATTTCCGAACCTTCGGTGGGAATGTTGCTGGAAATAGATGGGTCGTAATTTATGAAATTTCCCGGTAGAAGATTGTAAAGCGTTTCGCCTATTTTAAGCTGAATACTGTCACCAGCACCTACTATGTCTTTTGAGTATGCTGGAATAGGGACATCGTCACGAATAATCACCAACCCATAAAGGGTACTCTTTGACAAATCATAAGCGATTTTTGCAATTCCGCTCAGGTCAAACCAGCCAGAGATAGCTGCGCCAGTACTGCCATCACCTGAGAGAAAGCGAATGCCTGTGATTTTATCCCAATCCTGGATATCACCATCAACTGTGATTTTACTGTTGTCGAGTACAAAAGCCGAAAAAAGCCTGTTCTCAGCGAGAGGTAGATTGTAATATGTCTGAGCTTCATTGACTTTTAGTTCGACTTTTTGCCCTTTTAAGTTCTCTTCGTTGCTGAGATAACTTATTGCAAGAAGACCATCGTTTTTTTCGATTTTGAATATGTCAACAGTCTGGGAATTTTCCAGAATATTCACACTTTCAGCACCCGCAACCACAACTTTCACAATCGGAAAACCGGAAGTATTCACTTCAAGAATACTCGTTGCTATGCTAACAGTTGTAATTATCAGTAGCAGGCCTAACACGATATTTTTCATATGTGCACCCCCACAGAGATTACTTCAAAATTTCAAACTGCTGTCCGCTTTCGTCGTAAAGGAAAATTTTACCATCGATTATATTAATAGAACTCATGCCCTTAGCTTTTGGCAGAAGGCGATAGACTTTTTCCTGGGCAGGGGGAACACCCAGACCGAAGTAAGGTTCAGCCTGCCCGGAGGGCTTTCTACCATCCAATATTCCAAAGGCTGTTGAAAAATTATGTTCGGCGTTTTCACCGGCAAAAATTATGTCATCAATCCCATCGCCTTCAACATCTTCCAACTTCAACAACTTTATATGACCGGGGTGGAAATATTTCCCCTTGACACTTCCATCAGGGGAAACCACAGCGATTATTGACGGGAACCACGGTATATGGTTTAGAAGCACAACGATTTCATTGACGCCGTCATCATCAACATCTCCACACTGTATAGAATCTATGCTGAAGGAATCATCAGGCCAGAAAACGCTATCATCAGCGAGAGTTATATGCCAAATAGGTTGGCCCTTC
>NZ_CEYIHJ010000066.1:0-9000 GCF_982836095.1 Kosmotoga sp. | reverse complement strand
CCACTCTCAAGCAGACTGGAAATGGAAGCATCTAAAGTTTCGCGTTCTACAGGTGTTTTCAAGGGGATGGAAAGCATGTCAAGGATTTCCCCTCTGGAAAGCTCTTTGTTTCCAGTGATGGATATTTTCCCAATCGTAACTGATTCACCAAAAACAGTTGCCAAAAAAAGAATAACCAGTAACACTAATAAAGGCCTTTTCATAGTCATTTTCATTGAGCGTACCTCCCAATTAAATTCCCGTAAGTTTATTACATAATATTGAATTTTCACCTAAGAGCATCTTCCGCTCCTATGATCACTTCTTCCACCAACTTTATTTTGACTGCATTAATGGCGAAATCGTTCCCGAGAGTTTTGGCAAAATCCGATCTGGTAAGTTCATAGCCAGACTTATCTTTCTCTCTATGTATAACCCATTCAATGCCATCGCTCATCTGTATGGCTGAAACCAGTGTTTGAGCAAGATCACCTATGGGTTGACAGTCAATATGAGAAAGAACAAATGACGCTGAAACTTCCGTCCCCAGTCCTGGCTTTGATGAAAGCTCGAAACTTCCACCGGTGGCCTCGGCAGCTTGTTTTAAAAGGGGTAATCCCAGCCCGAATTTCTTTGCTTTCTTTTTCTCTGTATAAAAAGGATCCAAAACTTCAGAGAGCCTTTCAGCGTTGATTCCTTTCCCATTATCAACCACTTTGAAAGAGAAGAGCTTTCCACTTTCTTCAAAGATCGAAAGTTCTATCCTGCTTGCCCCTGCATCAACGGCATTCTGGTAGATATCCAGAACATGATCAGCAATGGTTCTCAGTCCCATAAAAGTTCCACCCTCTTTTGATCCAGCAGGCATTTTTTAAGTTCTCCAAATTCCCGCTTCTCTGCTTTAATTCGCATTACCTTCTTCAATTGCTGGGGAGAATGGGCATCTGATGAGTGAATGATGCTCAGATGCGGATCTCTCTGAATTTTTTCAAGGGTTTCTTTTTGCGATATCTCCACAAAAACCCTATCGGTATTTCTTGAAAGGGGAACAAACCCCAACTGATAAATTACCCCCATCTTTCTTTCAACATGCGAATAGACATGAATGCCACCAAATCCTTGGATAGAGCTGATTGCCGCATCAAGTTTCAAACTTGTGGGTTGCCCGAGCCATTTCTCTTCCATGGTTGTGAATTCATCATCTTCGTTTACGTACAACTGATAACCGAATCTCTCCGGGTCAACTCTCGTTTCCGGAATAGACGCGTATAACCAATTCGAATAAGCTTCTGCAATCTCAACATTTTCAAAAAGCCCAAGCAAATGAACATCTTCAACAGTATGAATTTCAATACCAGGAACAACAATTATGCCAAAATCTTTGAGGACCTTTGAGAATACCCTGACGTTACCCGCAGAGTTGTGATCGGTGATAGCTATCCAGTCAATGCCCAATTCTTGAAGACGCTTCCCGACAACAGCCGGGGTCATGGTAATTTCTGCACAGGGTGAAAGGCAACTGTGTATGTGAAAATCCGCGTAAAAGTTTTTTAGCACTGAACCACCTCAACCTACCTTAAACCAGCTTCAAACAAGGACATGCAGGCCTTAAAAGAGCTCTTTTCGGTTGCGAGAAGTGTAATGCCATTTTCCTTAGCTTTTTCAATCGTTTCCTCTTCATAACTCAGACCATTGCAAAGAAGTATAGCCTTTACGCCGGTTATGGTTGCAACGGCCAGGATGTTAACGTGAGATTGAACAGTCAACCAGATGGATTCAGCAGGTGCATTTCCCATTACATCTGATAACAAATCTCCTACATAACCATCTTTGATTTCTTTGTTAAGGTCATTTGCCGTAACGACGTCAAATCCACACTTGTTGATTAGCTCACTCAGGAGCATTGCGTTACCCCCTCTCACAAAAGATCATCTCAACCACAACGCCTTTCCCCACTTCAGACATGACAACCATTTGGTCAGAATATCTTCGTATGTTTGGCAGCCCCATCCCGGCACCAAAACCAAGCTCTCTAATATGGTCTGTTGCAGTTGAATAACCTTCTTTCATTGCTTGTTCGATGTTTTCAATGCCTCTTCCGTGATCTTCTACTCTTACCTTAATACAAGTTTTCTCTATCCAGCAGTAGATAGCACCTTCACTTTCACTGTGTATGACCACGTTGACTTCTGCCTCATAGGTTGCAATAGCTACGCGCCTTACCAGTGTTTCACTGATTCCTTTTTTCGTGAGAAAAGACTTGAGCTTTGCCGCTCCAGCTCCAGCAAGATCTACATTTGTGTAATTTATCTGAAAAACGAAATCCGCATCGCTTTTTTTTACATAATCACCGGTGATCAACGATTTATCAAACCATTCTGCCTCTTTTTCCAGAATCTGAGAACGGCGCTCGTCATGCACATAAATCAGGCGAAATCTCTCAAGAATAGCCCGGATGATATCCTTTTTCGAAATGACTCCTAGTATCCGTTTATTCTTATCCACAACGGGGAATCTCCCAAAATGATACCTTTCAAACTTTGAAACAATTGACTCAAGTGGTTCATCGGGCGAGAAACTCACAACCCTCTTTGTCATATGGTCACCGATGGGCTCTTTTATGTAGTTCTTTTCCAGAGCCATTATTATATCTTCAATGCTGATAATGCCAATGAGTTTTCTTTGATCGTTTACAACGGGAATACCGGAAATCTTTCGTATTTTCATGAGTTCCTTAGCTTGCCACAAAGTACGTTCTGAAGTTAGGGTAATTACATTTTTATTCATGATC
The DNA here is from genome assembly GCF_982836095.1 of Kosmotoga sp. Classification (NCBI taxonomy): domain Bacteria; kingdom Thermotogati; phylum Thermotogota; class Thermotogae; order Kosmotogales; family Kosmotogaceae; genus Kosmotoga; species Kosmotoga sp. Next base: position 6,230 of record NZ_CEYIHJ010000066.1, on the reverse strand, counting down.
TCGGAGGCTGTTATATGCGAAAAATATTTCTGCAATTTTTGCAGTAATTCATCTACCTTATCTTCCGCCATACTATGTATCCTCGCTTGTTATGGGATCTTTTAAGCCCAATTTGTAGAGCTCGCCACAGGCTTTGAACATGGGAATATTCGCATGCAAGAGAACGATTCCCAGATCTTTTGCCAGTTCAACAGTACTTTCAGGGATGCTTTCTTTGCGTACAATCAGCACCGCGGTAGCTCCGATTACAGACGCGGTTCTAACCGCCTGAGGAGAATTAAGGCCAGTGATGAGCAACATTTTAGGTTTTCCAAAAGCCAGTACGTCACTCATCAAATCGGCTGCGCCAGCATATTTAATCTCAAGCTCTTCATAATTTTTCGGGGCATTTAGGATTTCACAATCAAGGAGTTCGCATATTTTTTTCAATTTCATTTGATCACCTCTCCTCTAGTTTTAAAAGGTCACCAGTATACCCATATTTCAAAAAAGCCTTATAAGTCAACGGGCAACATTTCTTAAAGATTTTTGCGATGGTCAGAGCATATTGCTGCATTTCCCATTGTGCATGCGAATCTGCTCTCAAACTGAGAAAATTCATAAGGCTTCTGGCGTTTATCGTCCAGTAACACTCCGTGTACATGGCAGTGGGGAGGACGATCCTCGCCAACTCCCTCGCAATACCCATTCCAAGGAGTTTATTATAAGCAGCAAAGGAATTTTCGATAGACTCTTCTATTAAATCGATAGCGTCGTTGTTCAATTTTACGTCATTGCTGGCAACAGAACCCTGTTTGTTTTGCGAATCCGGTGTTCTAATACGCTCCGGGATATACCAATCTTCTTTGAATTCTGTATAACGTCCGCTTCTTTCGTTTATCGACGCAATTCGATGCCTAACGAGCTGACGCATGACGAAAATGGGTAGCTTGAGATGAAACTTCAATACTATATGCTCAAAGGGTGAATGATGCCCGTGCTCCATGAGGTAGTATATGAGCCTTTTATCTCTTTCAGGTGTGGTAAAACCTTTCCCATAACTAACTCTTGCGGCTTGTACGGCCGAAAAATCGTCGCCGAAGACTTCTACCAATCTCACTAAACCTTTGTCCAGAACTTTTAACTCCATTTTGCCCTCCTTAACTCTCTTTCTTTATACGTTCTTCCTGTTTTTTTCTTCGCCTTTTAAAGAAATATTCCAAAAAGATAAGTCCAAAGACTACACCACCGATCAAAGGCGCAACCTGTTTTAATATGATGCCTGAAAGCAGTTTACGTCTTAGATAGCTCAAAGTGGACGCTACTTCTTCATTATAGTCTTCCAAACCGCTCATTTCGAGATAAAAACGAGCGAGAGTATATCTGTCTTTGTCATTTGATTTCAAATATGCCAGGCCAAGCTTTACTATCGCATCGCGATTACTGGAATCGCTTTCTACTGCTCTTCTATAATAGAATAGAGCCGAGTCTATGTTTCCTTCATCTTCAGAGATTTTTCCCAATTCCTCGTAAGCAACAGAGGCATATTTCTTTGGCAACGATGAAATAGATGTGTTTTTTAAAATAATTTCGGCTGTTCCGACTTGTCCAAGCTTTAAGTTTGCAAAAGCTGCGAAGAACCGCGAAAGGTCGTCGGGCGCGTCCATAAGTTGGTAATCTTCAAGAAGCTCTTTATACATTCCGAAATTGTATTCCCCCTCTATGATGCTGGCGAGAATATCATCTCCTGGGTTCAAAGGAAGAACTTTTTTTCGAAATTCTTCAAAAATCTCTTTGGAGCCAAAGCTTGAGTGAGAATGGTAGTAAAAAAGCGCTTTATTGGGAAAATAAGTCTTCGGGAATTTTTCAATCAGCTCCATTGCGAGTTTTGCAGCGTCTTTACCGGAATTCGGATCCTTTGTTTGCACCCAGTCAAGAAAGTATATTCTAAGGGCAACGGCCTTAGAAAGATTTGAAGTTTTGTCAAGGTCAATGAGATTAAGACTGCTCACAGTGGAAGTAGCGACCAGCGTTTCTACGATATCCGTTGAATATTCAAAATCCTCAGGAAGTCCTCGATCGTTCAGCTGATTGAGAAAATCAAAGAATCTGTCTTTGTAATTCCATTCCAGAGTTTCAATGTAGGCGAGACCGTTGCCTATTGCCTTCAGGGCGATATCTGTGACTTCTTTCCCTTCAAGGGAAGAAATTTCGAAAATATAATCTTTAGATAGTATGATTTCAACGGCTTTATCTTCACTAATGGCAAATAATGTGCTGAATATCAGGAGAGAAAGTACAAGCAGTGTTCTCTTGATCATATCAATCCCTCATTTCAACGGTTATCCACAGGAAAGGCTTTTGATAGGAAAAGCTATCCTCAATGACAACAAAAAGCTCGGGCTTGCCTTCGGTGACCACGGCAATACCGGTTCCCATAGCACTTTCAGTGCGCATCACATTGAAGAAGCCTTGTTTTGCTCTATCTTTTAGTCCTCTAATGATCTTTGGAGATAGTTCCGGTTTTATCGCTTTTTTTGCCTTTTCAATGTGTAGCTCGCGTCCCCTTCCCCAGTCGTAGGTACGGTAAGTAATGTCTGAGGCCTGCTGTACTTCAATTAAGCTTGAGTCTGGCCCCAAAGCATGAACAAGTCCAGCGGGCAATCCTACGAAATCACCCGGTTCCAACTCAAAATATGCCAGAGAATCAGGACCGATTGCCTCAGGGAGTTTTTTCTCTTTAAATCCGGCGGCTATTTTTCCATGAGAAGTGAAATACCAGCACTCTGTCTTACCCCATGGTTCCCCTTCGAGTGCTCTTGCGGTTTCATCATCAGGGTGTACCTGTACGGAAAGCCAGGCAGTCGTGGAAATGTATTTCACCAAAAGCGGAAATCTTGGCACTTTTTTTTCGCAAAAGGTCTCGATGAATTCTTCTGGAAAATGCACATCATTGTCGATTTTCAATGGCGTTTTCATTCCGGCTATATCAGAAAGCAACCAGACTTCGCCAATGGGTTCATCTGTATCGACAGCGTACAGCTCATTCAATTTTCTGTTTCCCCATGGTCTTGTCGAAAATACGGGTTCTGAACGCAGTATCATAATATCCCCTCTTTCATGAGAAATGATCTCATCGTTTCTATTGCACGTTCAGCTTTCATGAGCTTTTTCTCGCGTTTTCCCCTTGCCCGAACTTGAGGTAATAGCCCGAAATTTGCATACACGGGATTCAGTGGTGTTTTTCCTGAAAGGGTAATGTGATCAAGCAATGCTCCAAGCATACTCTCTTTTGGGAGAGTGATGGTTCTACCGGATTTCAAAAGCTGTTCAATATTTATCGCAACGAAGCGGCCACTACTTATCGCTTCAACATAACCCTCCAGCCCGGTAATCTGACCGCAGAAAAAAAGATTATCATATGCTTTTGCTCTTAGGTCAGGTCTTAAAACACTTGGAGAATTCAGATATGTATTTCTATGCATCACTCCATAACGTACAAATTCAGCTGAATGTAACGCCGGAATCAATCGAAAAACCCGACGTTGTTCATTCCACTTCAACCTTGTTTGAAAGCCAACAAGATTATACAACGATCCATCCAGGTTTTCTTTTCGCAACTGTACGACAGCATAAGGTTGCTTATCAGTTCTGGGGTCAATTAATCCCACAGGCTTCATTGGGCCGAACCTCAAAGCGTCAAACCCTGTTCTGGCAATTTCTTCTACCGGTTGGCAACGGTTGAAGAGAAATTTATCTGAGAAATTTTCTATGGGAACTACTTCTGCTTCAGTTAGAGCCTGCCAGAAAGCCTGATATTCATCTTGATCAAGGGGGCAGTTAATGTAATCACCAGATCCCTTATCATACCTGTCAGCTTCAAAAGCGAGCTTCATGTCTATTGATTCAGCGGATACTATGGGGGCTACGGCATCGAAGAAAAATAGGTCTTCGCCAAAAATAGAAGAAAGCCAATTTTCAAAATCCGGAGATGATAACGGCCCTGTGGCAACTACCCAAATGGTTTCCTCAGCATTGAGGTCGAGACTCTTCACCTCCTGACGAACGACCGTTATCTTTGGATGCTCATTGATAAGCCTTGTTACTTCCGCAGAAAATTTCTCCCTATCTACGGCAAGTGCTTTTCCGGCTGGAACCCTGAATTTCTTCGCTATTTCAAGCAATATTGAGCCTAAAAGAATGGCTTCTCTTTTCAGTACCCCGGAGGCATTCGACAGATCTTCAGATTTTAGAGAGTTACTGCATACAAGTTCAGCAAAGTTTTCCGTCTTATGGACTTCCGTGCTTCTTTGCGGCCTCATTTCATAAAGAAAAACGTCAAATCCTTTAAAAGCAAGTCCAAGTGCCACCTCAGAACCCGCAAGCCCACCGCCTATCACATTTATCTTCATATTTTTCTTCTCCCAAATTTGCTCCTGTAATATCGAAAGAGAAGTTCCTGATAATAACCTGCATAGGGATAAAATTCCTTCATGCCGTATTCCATAACTTTTTTCGTGCTTCCCTCTATATTGAAGAGATCTTTCATAACCCTTTTTATCCATACATCAACGGGGAATGAATTCAGCTCAGTGTAACCAAAAAGCGTAACACAGCTTGCAACTTTAAAGCCAATTCCTTTGTGCTTCATGAGGCTTTCGAGTTTTTCATCGAGAGAGAGCTTTCTCAAGTCATGAAAAAATTCTTCAGAATCAATGTTCTGAAAAAGTTCATAAAGCCATGGAGTGCGAAAGGCGAGCTTTAGTTCTTTCAGTTTTTCCATAGACAGCTTCTTCAACTGAATTAAATCAGGAAAAGCGAAAAAAACCTCCCCGTTGAGCTCTATATAGTTTTCATGAAAAAGCGCTGAAAGCGCATCTGACATTTTTCTTATACTTGGAATGTTATTTCTTGTTGAAATGATATATTCCACGGTCATTTCGAAAGGATCTTGTCTTAAAATTCTCAGGCCTTTACCCTCTTTGAAGGACCTCAACGAAGTTCTTTTGGCAGTTTCTGGAAAAGTTTTTGCGAGTTTTTCCAATTCAGTTAGAATATCCACGAGGGGATCATCAAAACCCAGATAATATCTCAATGCAACATCAAGATCTTTACCAAATAGTTTATCAGATGAAGCTATTACCCTGATTTCTCTCCCCTGTTGCTTCATCATAAGTGCAGTGTCTTTGACAACTCCCTTCCACCAATTGTCTTCCTTTATCCAGCGAAAGGTTTGTCCGCAGCCAAGAGTAATGTCCAGATCGAACAATTCGGGTACTCGGAGTTCATACTTTACCATTTGAAATACCCCTAACTAACAATTCAGGGAGTTTGGAAATAGCTCTGTAGCCGGTGTCCTGGGTAACTTCGCCAAAAATAGCTAGCAAGAACTTCTCTCCCTTCACGCTTGTGGGAACCACAGTGATAAGGAACCCTTCACTGGAAGTCGTGCTTCTTGTACCTGTGTTCACTGCCAGGGTTATCGAAAGTGGTGGTATTGCACAGGGCAACTCGTCTCCAAGGCTTTCACCTTTTTCATTTACCACTCTTAAAATCACTCCTAATTCGGAGCTTAAACCTTCGAGCGTGTTCACAAGCCTATGAATTTCACTTTCTTGCATTTTTATCTCCTTTCAATTCTACAATTATATTTCCCGCACTTTAGCCATTTTCCTGTCAAAGCAAAAGTTTTCACATATTCGCTTTCCACCACAAGCGAAGAAGGTTTAAGAATTTCTAATAACTTCTTCAGCTCCTCCTTGCTTCTCACTTTGACTGCAGAAAGCTTCAGTTTCTGTCCCCTAAATTGCCATAAATGCTCATGTTGAGCAAAAAGTTTTCTGAATAGAGTTCTATCCCTTTCATCTCTTTCTTGCTTTTTTATGACCTGTTCCTTGAGCCCAAATATGCAACCACAGTAATCCTGTTTGTAGATATCTTTCATTGCTTCCTTGAGTTTTTTATGATCAATACCTTTTCGAAAATCAAATGGAATATACCTTATACCGGTTGCCCTTTCCACTTCGCGACCTGCGCGATGAATCAACTCAAGATTCTTCTTCGGGCTAGAGAGAAGTGTTGTTGAGAAAGCATCATAACCACGCCTTCTGGCTTCTTTAGCTGTGATTGCGAGCCGGTATTTTATACAATAATAGCAACGCTTACCTCCCTCGGGCTCTGCTGCGAATTTAGATAGCAGTTTCGTGCTAAAATCCCGTTCATACTCGCCTTCAAAGGCAGTCACTGAATAG
>NZ_CEYIHJ010000065.1:5697-9070 GCF_982836095.1 Kosmotoga sp. | reverse complement strand
CAGAAGAGCTACTCCCACATCTGCAAATACTGCTTCCCACATAGTTGCCTGTCCGATGGTTCCCAGCGCTATGAACAGGCCTTTTACGCCAAGAGCAAAGAGTATGTTTTGCCAAATGATATTGTGCGTAAAGGAGGCAGTTTTCATTGCCTGTGAAAGCTTCGAGGGCTTGTCGTCCATAATGACAACATCGGCGGTTTCTATAGCTGCATCAGAGCCAAGCCCACCCATTGCTACCCCTACATCTGCTCTGGCAAGGACCGGCGAATCATTTATTCCATCCCCCACAAAGGCGACTTTCCCTTTGCTTTTTCCCTTGAGGCGCTCTAAAATAGCAACTTTATCTTCTGGCAAAAGCTCGGCGTAGTATTCATCGATACCGAGTTCAGAAGCAACTTTTTCAGCAACGATCTGGCTATCGCCAGTCAGCATCGCAATTTTCTTGACTCCCTGCTTTCTCAACTCTTCTATAGCCTTCTTTGCGTCTGTTTTTATTCGATCAGAGATTGTTATGCTGCCAGCGTATTTACCATCTATGGCAACGTACACAACTGCATCAACTTTTTCCTCATCTGCCGGTTCAATATTGTGTAATTTAAGCAGTTTTTGGTTACCCACATGCACTCTCTTTCCAGAAACCATAGCGATTACACCCTGTCCCGGTATTTCTTTGTAATCATTCACCTGGTCGGGGTTTTCAAGAAATTCTTTACCGTAGTCACGTATTGACTTTGCTACTGGATGATTTGAATGTACCTCTGCCTTAGCTGCAAACTCTACGACCTCCTCCTTGGAATAACCGTTGAAGGTCTTTACATCTGCCACTTCAAAAACACCTTCTGTCAATGTTCCCGTTTTATCGAAAACAACTGTATCCACATTTTTCAGAGCATCCAAAAAGTTGCTTCCCTTTATGAGCACGCCATTTTTTGAAGCTCTTCCTATACCGCCGAAATACCCCAGCGGAATTGATATAACAAGGGCACATGGACATGAAATCACAAGCAACACAAGTGCACGTTGTATCCAAAGAGCCAAGCTTGCACCCGGTATAAACAAAGGCGGCAAGAAAGCAATAGCTGCCGCTCCAAATACAACAAAAGGTGTATAGTATTTTGAAAACTTCGTTATGAATTTCTCTGTTGGAGCTTTTTTGGAAGCAGCATTTTCAACCAGCTCCAAAATCTTCGAAACATAAGAATTTTCAAAGGATTTTTTGACTTCGATTCTCAATAGTCCGGAAGTATTTATCATTCCGGAAAGAACCTCATCCCTCACTTTTACTTTTCTTGGAACGCTTTCACCAGTCAAAGCTGAAGTGTCGAGGAATGATTCGCCTTTCACAACAACTCCATCAAGAGGGATCCTTTCACCAGGGTTGACCAGTATTATCTGTCCTGGATTGACTGTTTCAGGTGGGACTCTTTTGATTTGTCCATCGGATAATAGATTAGTGTAATTGGCTTTCAATGCAAGCAATGATCTTATAGAACGCCTTGATTTTCCAACAGCAAGATCTTCAAAGAGCTCACCGACTGAGTAAAAGATCATAACTGCCACCGCTTCCGGGAATTCTCCAATGGCAATTGCTCCCAATGTTGCAACTGACATGAGGAAATTCTCTCCGAAGAAATTCCCATGCAGTATATTTTTGACTGCAGCAAGCAGTACTCGCCACCCACTTATTATATAAGCCGTTAGAAAGAGAACAGTATTAACTTGAAGGGGCATGAAGGAAATGAAAAATCTATTTATCAACGCTACTGCAAATAAGATTCCCGAAATTGCAAGCGTTATAATTTGCTTCCTTAAATCTCCATTTGATTCAGAATTACCGGCTTCACTTTCAAAGGCTACCTCAGGCTCTATTCTTTTTGCGAGTTTTTGAATCTCAATAATCTCGTGTTCATCAGCGATAAGCGTTTGGGTTGCAAAGTTTAGAGACATATCCATCCCTTTTTCTTTTGCTGCCTGTTCAATTTTGGCGGCGCAACTGGCACAGTCAAGGTTCTTTACTCTGTATTTTTTCTTCATTCTTATTCCTCCAAAAATTCTTCGAAATGTTCTTTAGCCACATTTATCAAGTCCATTATGTGCTTATCTGCAAGAGAGTAGAAAACAGTTTTTCCCTCTCTTCTGTATTTAACTATTCTAAAGGCTTTCAAGAGCCGCAAATGATGAGAGACAGATGGAAGCGTAATCCCCAGTATCTCAGAAAGGTCACAAGTACAAAGTTCTTTCAGAGAAAGAAGATAGATTATCTTGGTTCTTGTTTCGTCAGCCAAGACTTTGAATAGCTCGGAAAGACCGGAAATTTCATTTGCCCTCTTTTTAAATTCTTCGGTATTTATGTGTACTTGATGCACCTGGCAGTAATCTTTCTTTTTCATGTAAAACACCACCTATATAATACGATTAGACAATTGTCTAATCGTATTATATAGCTTAAGACCCCCAACTGTCAAATGCCAAAAAAAAAGACCCGCCTTTCGGCAGGTCTTTTTTCAGGTTTATTTAATGTGTTAGATAGCTTTAACGTTTACAGCCTGTGCGCCCTTCTGACCATTTTCGATATCAAATTCCACTCTTTGACCTTCCTCAAGTGTTCTGAAACCGTCCATGGCTATACCTGAAAAATGAACGAAAACATCTTCACCCTCGTCTCTTGTGATGAAGCCGTAGCCTTTCTGTGCGTTGAACCATTTTACTGTACCTTTCATGTTTCCTCCTGAAAATCTCTTGCACCAGTTGCAAGTATCGAATTATCCTCTCGGACAGTTAAATTATAACTTATCTTCACAATCTCTATATGTCATTTTTATGTATTTAGTATGCCAATCTCATCCGTAAAATTGATAATAGCACAGTAACATCAGCGAAAATCAAGATCTGTGTTGTAAATAAGCTCAATAATTTATCTTAACCAGTCCGTGGAATCATTTTATCAATTCTATGGGTAAAATATAATCGTTTATAGTGTTCCCTTAAATTTGTAAGTTATTGTATGATAAGCTTTATGTTAGACAGAAATTTCTTTCTTTACTTGATTGAAAGTACCAAACACAACGAATCTTCTTAACAAATATTAATTTAGAAATCTCGATTATTATGCTGATTTTATATTCATCGAACGGTGGTGTGGGATTTGGCAATGATTCTATATGGTCTGATGATAGGTTTTGTGCTAGCCTTAATAGGGTACATCAAAAACCGCTCTACAAGGAAACTTTTTCACATGGCATCTTCAAACTCATATGATGATGGACATTCTATAGTCGCTATCATCGCTGCAAAAAATGAAGAAAGGGTAATAGAACCTACAGTACGTAGTTTATTGTTTAAGGCACCAAAAAACTTTAAAGTTATTGTCGTA
>NZ_CEYIHJ010000065.1:0-5687 GCF_982836095.1 Kosmotoga sp. | reverse complement strand
GACTAAACTCGCAAAGGAATTCCCGAATCTTATCATTTTACACAATTTTGATGTTCCAGGAAAATCTGGGGCTTTGAACAGCGCTCTAAAGCTGGTTAAAGAAGACATTGTACTTTTTCTTGATGCCGATGCTCGAGTAGATTGGGACTTCGTTAAAGAGTACTCCACGTTGTTTGATTTGCCAGGAATTAACGTTGTTTTCGCTGATTTTGAGTCATACAATCGATCACGCACTTTGGCGGTAATTCTTCAAGACCTCTATTTTTCCTTTATAAAGACATTTGTTTACTCAGGTTTGTTTTCGAAAACAATTTTCATGAATAGTGGTATTTTCATAAGGAAAGAAATTCTTGATACTGCAGGAAAATTTGACCCTTATACGCTTGTAGATGATTTTGATCTTGCGCTTCGGCTGATGAAAAATAAGGTCAAGGTGAATTTTGTAATGGGCAAAAAGTGTAGAATTCAGTACGCTTTAAACTTGAAGGACTTGTTCTTCCAACACTGCAGGTGGTACATCGGCGGGATAAAGAAAATTGCCCAACAGATTTCCCAGGGCCATTATTTTGGTATTTTAGTTTATATAACAATCGGTGCTTTAGTACTTTTCCCTTTGCTAATACCCATACTAGCTTATTCACTGGACGCAAAGTACCTACTCAGCGTGGTTTTTCCGTTGTTTTTTAGCGCATTATATTCAAGTGCAGTAGCAAGTTATCTGTTTTATAACAGGTATAGGCCAAAAGATATGTTAATCAACATTACCTTGGGTCTTCCACTGGGATATGTCTTTTTTCAGCTCGCAATTTTTTTCTCGCTTGTACGTGCTTTTGGGAAAAAATCTGTGTGGCACAAAGTGAAGCGTGAAGAACCATGAATAGCAGGATGTGAAAAGGATGCCATTAATTACAGTTATTATACCGGTTCTCAATGAAGAGGAGTTCTTAGAAGACACGCTGAAATCCATTCGCGCACAAAGCTATAAAGATTATGAACTTATCGTTGTTGACAACGGGAGCACTGATAAAAGCCCAGAAATCGCATCCAAATATGCGGACAAAATTATATTTGAAAAGCGTAGGGGCTCGATTTATGCAATGCACAAAGGGTTTAAAAACGCAGCGGGCGAAATAATAACCAGTTGCGATGCTGATACGATTTATCCCAATAATTGGTTATATAAAATGGCCAAAACTTTTAAAAATAAGAAGGTTGTTGCTGTATACGGCCCTATGGCTTTCAGAGAGAATGGACCATTTTTAAGAACACTTACCATATTTAGCTACTGTTTTTTAAATGCGCTTTCAAATCTTGTAGGCGTAAGCCTGTCAGGCGCAGCAAACCTTGGTTTTAGAAAAAGTGCTTATTTCGCTGCTGGCGGTTACAGACTTGATAGTAAAATTGCTTCCCAGGATTTCATACTTGTAAAAAAGCTCAAAAAAATTGGAAGAGTAAAATTCTGCCCGACTATGGTATGTTATACATCAAATAGACGTTATATGAAAACCAACTTTTTGCATGGTTTAAAAGAAGCTTTCAAGCTATGGCTTGATGTGGCTTTGAAGAAAAATAGGATTACTTACGACGAGTACTATGACGATGAATATTACAAAAAAAAGGAGAAATGATGCGCAAGAATTCTTTGCCACTTAAGGGAATTTTCTTTGGAGTAGCCACAAGCGTTGTTATACTGTTGGTTATTCAAAAAATTTTCGGTGCAAAAATAGACCTGGATTTATTGAAAAATGCCTGGAATGTTGTATTTTCGGCCATTTTTGTATTACTTTTTAGTTGGTGCATATCAGCATTAAGGATTATGTTGCTTTTAAGAACCCTGAATAATCGCTTGTCCTATTTTAGGTCATACCGTAGCATAGTTCTGAGTTTTTTTTTCAGTGCTATAACCCCCTTTGCTGCTGGTGGGCAGCCATTTCAAATCTATGATCTTACAAGGGCAAAAATTCCCGTTTCAAATGCCTCTGCAGCTGTAATCTCTCAATATCTAATGACCAATTTTGCCACGGCTTTTCTCGCTATTTTGCTTTTGCCACACTATTTAACTTTTTTTTCCAAATTAGAAACTCTTGGAACGGTTTTTGCAATAGGTATATTAATTACCGTTGGTGCTGGGATTTTCTTCACTATTTTGGCACTTTCAAGAAAAATGCTTATAGGCTTTTTGAATTTTTTGTCTCGTCGAAAGCTCTTATTTAAGATAGTGTGTAAGCTGACAAAGAAAGAAAAAAAGGAAATTTTAGAGGATATTCGCGAGAAGTTTAAAAGCTACAACGATGGAATGCGGAATATCTGGTCAAAAAAACCTTTAACATTGTTTAATGACTTTTTGCTTGCTATCGGGTATTTGTTGACGAGTTACGGTGTGTTCTATATCGTCATGGTCGGTCTTTTGTCTCCCGGTACAGAATACTCTTTTTCATTCATTGATAGCGTAGTAGCCCAGGTCCTTCTGAGTTTTGTGGTATATTTCATTCCCACACCAGGTTCAAGCGGAGGTTTTGAATCAGGTATGTTCGCTATGTTAAAAAACATGCTTCCGGATCAACAATTAATTATTGGCATTTCCATTTGGAGATTTGTCACTTACCACTTCCTGATTCTTATTGGCCTTTTGAGCTTTTTGCTGAACTTTGGCAAAAAACCACCGAAGGAGTTGACTCGAACGTGATAAAAAAATTCTTTGCTCATATAATATATGAATTCATCTGGTTACTTTACGCTGGAACCATATTCTTTATTCTTCCGTTGATCGCAAAATCAAAAAGCAAAGGCCATTTACCAAAACCTCCTTTTATATTGTGTGTAACCCATGTAGGCAATTTCGATCCACTCTTTGTCGTGAGAACCTCAGGACAGTATCGAGCAAAAGCATTGTATCAGGTGGACGGCCCTTATCCTCTGGTAAGATTTCTCTATAAAGCGATATGGCGTTTCAGAGTTACCCAGGATCCGCAAATAAAGCAAGCACTTAACAAAAAAACCATTCGGGATACAATATCCCACCTCAAAAATGGTGGTACAGTTATGATATTTCCAGAAGGCTACTGGAATTGGGAAAAAAAGCTTTATCCAGGCGTAGCTGTTATAGCTCATAGAGCAAATGTTCCAATTGTACCCGTTGGTATAGAAAATGGCTATGTATTCAAACCTGAGCTAGACGCTGAACCACCATTAAAGGCTGTAAGGCGTGTTATCAGAGATTACCGTAAATGTGGAACAATAACAATTCATTATGGAGATGCATTGTATCCAGATGTAAGCCAAAAGGAAGAAGCCGATGTTCAGCAAATAATGAAAGCCATAGAAAAAGTTTTTTCAGAGTATTACAGTGAATTTTACAACATGAAAGGTCCAAAGTGGATAGAGTAATTCTCATCTATATCATGATCGTTGAATTAAATAAATGCTCCTGGCGTTGATAAAAAAGAAATGATGATCAATAAATGAAAATCCTAAATCTTTAAAAAGCCCCGCAATTTTGCGGAGCTTTTCCTTCTCAATAACGTTACAGAGTAAACTTATCACTTTTCGGGGCATACATGATCTATCCAGAGTTCCTGACCACCAACGGAAAAGGAGTGTATATTTCCTTCCAAAGTTAGGAGCCCTTTTTCAGGGGTCGCCATAGTAACAGAAATCAACACTCCACCGACAGTTGATCCATCAAGATCGAGGAAATCATTCGTGTTCTTGAGAATTCCATTGATTGTCAGATTTATGTTCCCACCATATTCTCCAAAATACAAAGTGAGTTTCGAGTAAGCCGCTTTGAATTCGAATCTGACAGAAATATTGTTCAAATTCAGATCTTTTCCTGTATGTCCTGCCATGAGATTATTGTGTATAGCCGCTTCACCAGCCAGGGTTGGAGTTGATGACCCAAGCCAATAAAATCCCTCAAAGGTCAACTTAGTAAACTTGAGTGTAGTCGTATCCCCTACATAATAAGTAGTGCCAACTGCTGGTCCTTCAAAATCCACACAACTTAAAAACAACCAAATACAGCTGCTTGAAAGCAAAACAACTATCAAAAGCATTGGTACAAACCATTTTGCTCTTTTCACATTTTCACCCCCTATGCTCCTGATTATATTGCACAGTGAAGCTGATTTTATGCTTTGCTGACACTCTTTTCCTTTACCTGGTCGAAGCATGTTTATCCTAATGGAAAGAATAAAACTAAGTGGTATTATCCTAAACACTGATGTAGTAATCTCTTAAAGCCAAAATGCCTTTGAGAGGCCTTGTTTGTATATTATAAATAAAATGATAATGAGGTATCAAAAGCTTCAAAATTGACACGGCTAAGTGATAAACTGAATATAGAAAAGGGAGGCGATATATATGAAAAATATCCTACTCGTATATCCAGAATATCCTGACACTTTTTGGGGGTTTAAACACGCTCTGAAGTTTATTTCCAAAAGAGCCTCATTACCTCCTCTGGGACTGTTGACAGTTGCAGCATATCTCCCTGATGATTGGCACGTTAAGCTTATAGATATGAATTGTGAGAAGCTGAAAGATAGAGATATTAGAAGCAGTGATTATGTATTCATAAGCGCAATGAGCGTACAGAGTGAATCTGCCAAAGAAGTTATCAAGCGCTGTAATGAATTGGACATCCCGGTTGTAGCAGGTGGTCCTCTTTTCACAATGGTACCTGATCATTTTCCTAATGCGAACCATATTGTCATAGGGGAAGCCGAAGAGATTATGCCTGAACTCATAAATGATTTGAAAAGAAACGAGCTAAAAAGATATTACGCAGCCAAAAGATTTCCTGACATAGGAAAGACACCTGTTCCCAGATGGGATCTTCTGAATTTTAAGTGGTATCACTCCATGTGCATCCAGTATTCAAGAGGTTGTCCCTATGATTGTGAATTCTGTGAGATTGCCGCGCTCAATGGCCGCATACCAAGGTCTAAGACAGCAAATCAGATTATGAAGGAGCTGCAATCCCTTTACGATTTTGGTTGGAAAGGGGCTGTCTTTTTCGTAGACGATAATTTCATTGGAAAGAGGGCTGAATTAAAGAAAGCGGTTTTACCTGCTATCATACAATGGCAAGAAGAACATGGTTATCCTTTTAGTTTATATACAGAAGTTTCAATAGACCTCTCAGACGATGATGAACTGATAGCATTGATGGTCAAAGCGGGTTTTAACAAAGTTTTTATCGGTTTGGAGACCCCTGATATAGAAAGCTTAAAGGAAGCTAACAAGCGGCAAAACATCACCCACGATCTTGAAAAATCCATCAAGAAACTGCATTCCTCTGGGCTTGAGATACAGGGTGGTTTTATTGTAGGCTTTGACAACGATACTCCATCTATATTTAAACGTCAGTTCAGCTTTATTCAGAAAAATGGCATAGTTACAGCAATGGTGGGAATCCTGAACGCTCCCCGGGGAAGCAAGCTCTATGAAAGAATGGGGTCTGAAGGCAGACTGATTGGTGAGTCTATGGGAAATAACGTTGATGTTTCCATTAACTTCATCCCAAAAATGGATTTGAAAGTTCTAATTTCTGGATATAAGAACCTCGTAAACTGGCTTTACTCACCACGGAATTACTATAAGCGACTCAAAAAATTCCTGTCAACATACAGATTGCCGGATGTTTCCATACCAAAAAGGATTACCATCACAGAGATTAAAGCTTT
>NZ_CEYIHJ010000064.1:1608-9251 GCF_982836095.1 Kosmotoga sp. | reverse complement strand
TTTCCAATAGTATGTTTCACCACCGTTTAGTTCACCTGGATTGTAGGTTGTATCGCTTATATCGGATGCTATAAGTGGCGGAGTCATGTTAATACCAAAGTATATATCATAAGTTAAAATGTCTCCATCCGGGTCGTTGCAATTCCAGGACAGCGTTGCGTTTATGGAAACATCCGTAGCCCCATTTATTGGATTCGGGTTATATGGTTCCAAAGGGAGGTGGTTGATAGATATCAAAAAGCTATCGTTCGCCGTTCCACCCCTACCATCATTTGTTTCTATTTCCACCTGGTAAGTTCCAGATGCACCATAATCAGGGCTGTAACTGTACGTACTAACTGTTATGGTTCCCACTCCACTCAACAATGTAAAGCTCAGTGGGTCTCCATCTGGATCAGAAGCGTAATCCAACAGGTTGAGTTCCAGTGTATCTCCTTCACTTACATTTTGGTTAGGAATGTCGGAAAATACCGGTGGAACATTTAATTTAATACAGCCTGTACTCAACAGAAAAGTAAGAACAGTTAAAATACTCATAAAAAGGACTTTATACCTCATTCAGCCCCCTCCTTTCGCAATAGTACTTGTTGAGACCTTCGGATCTACTTCTTCTGTTGTTTTATTTCTGCTTTTCATTCGGCACAATATAATCTATCTAAAGCTCAATGGAGCTTTTTGAAAGTTAAAGACTGGCTTGAATTTGAACAGGATAGTTTTTATGAGAAAGAATCATCCTATTCTTTGCAGCTGAAGTTGGCATTTCAGTGTCATCAGAAGAATTCAAGATATATACAGCAGGCATGAAACTGTTCTTCGGTTCATTTTACAGCTATGAAGTACAACTGTTCCATGCCTTTTCAATGACCATCTTTCCCTTTGCTTTTTCATCCGAAGCACCTAAGTCGCACAAATATCAATGTCATGCTATCATTTTTATCAAAGAAAACCAATAAAAAAATAGAGTTGGAGTAAAAATGTGCACTCGCTCTATCAAATAAAAACTATACTCTATGCTCGTTTGATGATCCTTAATTGTTTAAACGTATATTTTGCTTGGATTTCTCTAAATTAAAAAAAGGAGCTTTCGCTCCCTTTTAAGCTTTGAGTTTTAAGACAACGAGTTTCATTTTCTCTTTAACATCTAGTTTATGGGCGATTCCAGGAGGGATTACAACGATCGAATCTTTATATAATTCATGTTGCTCAGCGTCTTCAATTTCTTTACCCCTAAATTCACCGGCAGAAATCTCAACAGCAGTTTTTAGCTTTTTTCCAGTGTAAAGATTGCCTTTTCCCTCAATGACAATATAAACATCAGTATAAGCTTTATGTATTTCAGGTTCACCTTCCAGATTTTCTATTTCAGCGACTTTAATATACGTTTCATCATATACAGTCACACTCTTACCAGCCATATTTTCAAAAATATCTTTAAGAATTTTCACTTTCATTTTCTCACCTTCTATGGAATAACTTCACAAAAAACTTGATCACATATCCACCAAAGAAAACGAAGAGAATGAATGATATAAGAGCTATAGAAATAGGTCTATCGAAGAAGGGTAACCAGTTCCCGCTTGTTTTAGTAAGGCCAACCCTCAGATTGTCTTCTATCATCGGGCCAAGAATGATTCCCAGTATCATAGGAGCAAGTGGAACTTTAATTTTCTCCAGCAGATAGCCAATAACCCCAAAGATCAACATTACATAGATATCAAAAAAACTATTCCTTATTGCATATGATCCTATCATAGAAAAAATAACCACAGCTGCAAGCACTATTGATGTCTTCATTTTAAGTAAATACGAATACGCCTTTATTCCAAGATACCCAACAAAAAGTAAGATAATCTGCGCAACAATAGCAATAGTAAAAATTCCCTGAACAAGATCGGCATTTTCCTGGAATATTAAGGGACCAGGTCTCAGTCCATACATCAACATAGCTCCTAGAACAATAGCGGTAATGGTATCTCCGGGTATTCCAAATACCAAAGCAGGTATCCAAGTGCCACCAAGAGCAGCGTTGTTAGCACTCGTAGGTGCAATAACACCATCAACTATTCCCGTGCCAAATTCATCACTTCTTTTTGAGGTTTTCTTTTCCACTCCATAGGCTACCCAAGCTGCAATATCAGCTCCAGCACCAGGCAATGCCCCAATGAAAGTGCCAATCACTGAGGACTTTATGACAATGAAAAACTTCCTGAAAGTGATTTTCATTGCCTGAGGAATAGAAAGTTTCATCTTTTCCTCAACAGTTGGCAACTCTAAATCTTTGTCACTACCCTGTATGCGCTTCAACACTTCTGATATTCCAAAAAGGCCTATCATAGCCGGAATAAAACTAATACCACCCATCAGTTCAATATTTCCAAAGGTGAATCTGGGATATCCCGTGGTTATATCTATACCTATGGTAGATATAAGTAATCCCAACAATGCAGAAGACAATCCTTTTATCACGTTTCCCCTGCTCAAGACTGCACTCATACTTAATCCGAATATCCCTAGCCAGAAGTACTCATAATTCGTAAATTTCAATGCAAAATTTGCCAAAGGTGGAGCAACAAGTATTAACAGTAATACACCGATAATTCCTCCTATGGTAGAGCAAAGCAAGTCAAGGGCCAAGGCTAATCCACCTTTTCCTTTCTTGGTCATTTCGAATCCGTCTAACACCGCTGCACCTGATGCAGGTGTTCCAGGAATTCTGAGATATGTTGCAGGAATATCTCCGGCAAAAATAGCTGTAAATGATGCCCCAAGAACCATTGCTAAACCAGCCAAAGGAGTCATGTAATAACTTATCGGAATAATCAAAGCAACCGCCATTGTGGCAGTTAAGCCTGGAATGCCTCCTACAAATATCCCAAAAAACATTGAAATCAAAAGAGGTATGATAATGTTCGGTTGTAATGCCACAAGAATGTTATCCATAACACCACCTCTGTCAAATTAGAATGGCAAGAATCCTTGAGGGAAAGGAATCGAGAAAACCATGCCAAATATTAAGACAATTACAATGGTCAATATTAACGAATATAGCAAAGCTCTCAAAAGCTTAACCCCAAGTATATACATAAATAGCGCTGCAAGTATAAACGTACCAACCTTAAACCCAATCAGGTTTATCAATGGGACATACAGCAAGATTCCAACTATTATGCTAATAACCCTTAAGATGCCCCGCTTAGTTACAAGGCTAGTGGCGTTAGTCTCTTCAGCCTTGCGCTTACGTAGAAAACTGCGCACAATAAAATAGACCCCTGCAAAAATCAACAAATAGGCAATCAAAAAAGGAAAAAACTTAGGCCCTGGAAGTTCTTTGCTTCTTACAACATAATTTGGGAAACCCGATCCTATGGCAAAAACAAATATGCTAATAATGATAAGGGTGCTTCCATAAACAATATCCTTTAGTTTCATATATTCACCCCTCAAAAAATGTTTCAAAAACCCCCGGCGTTGACCGGGGGCATGGTTTAATGAATATATCCACCGAGTTCAAGAACGGCTTTCCAAACTTTGTCCTGCTCTTTGACAAAATTATAGAATTCTTTAGAATTCTTGTAAGTCATACCAAAGCCATTCTTATTCATGAAGTCTTTGAAAGCATCGGAGTTGTAAATCTTCTGTATTGCATTTCCAAGGATCGTTTTTACATCGTCTGGAGTTCCTTTTGGAACTGCTACGCCTCTCCAGGTACCGGAAGACCAGTTAATCCCCTGTTCTTTCAAAGTTGGTATATCTGGGAATCTTGGGTCTCGTTCGTCTGACATGATTGCCAAAGCTTTTAACTGTCCTGCAGCGATCTGGGGCCAAGCTTCAGGAATGCTACAAGTTATTACATCAACATGGCCACCAAGCAACTCGACAATCGAAGGAGCTGCTCCCTTAGTGGGTGACCAGATAACATAATCCGGTGGAATACCCACAGCATTCAACATGCCAATTCTCGAGAGATCCCATATAGTTCCCGCACCAGAGCCTGAGAACAGGAGTTTCCCGGGATTCATCGCTATATCTACTAACAACTCCGTGACGCTGTTCCAGGATGCATCCGCTTTTACAATTACGCCTGCCGGGTCAACATTGAGCTGTGCAATGTAATCAAAATCATCGTATGTGAGCGTTGTAAGCCCTAACCAATGCATAGTCGCTATTTCCAGCGTAACCAATGTTAAAGTATAACCATCTGGTTTAGCATAAGCACCCGCTGCATGACCAACCGCACCGCCGCCTCCGGTTCTGTTAACAACCACAAAGGGCTTCCCTAACTCCTTTGAAAGCTGATCTGCAAGGAATCTTGCAAGCCTATCGGTTCCGCCTCCGGCACCCCAAGGGCAAATTATTGTTACAGGTTTTGTTGGATATTTAGCAGCAAATATTCCTATGCTAAGTGCAAGAACCAGAAATACAAAAAGTACTTTTTTCATTCACTAACACCTCCCCTAATAAGGTTATGAAAATCTGTTGAGCTAATAAAATTATCTACCTCAAATCTTCTTGGCTGTCCTTCTACAGACCCCGTTTTTCTGCAAGTTAATGCAGCCGTTGAAATGGCAAATTTCAGTATCTCTTCTTCATCCATCTTTTCAATAATTCCAACTATCACCGCTCCCATAAAAGCATCTCCAGCTCCTACCGTGTCCTTAACCTGAATTTGCGGTGCACTATAAGCAACTACCTTTTCTTTGGTTCCAAGAACAGCGCCTTTGCTACCGAGTTTGTAAGCAACAGTTTCAGGCCCCATATACAAGGCTTCTTTAACTGCTTCAAGTGGATTTTGTGAAAGCCCTAAAATACGCGCCTCTTCTTCGTTAAAAGATACAATGTCAGCGAATTCTATCGTTGTTTTATAAACATTTTTAGCGATTTTTCGCGACCAAAGTTTTTCTCTATAATTCAGATCATAGGAAATTTTGAACCCACGGGATTTGAACTTCTCAACCAAATCGAAACTACACTCAAGACAATCAAAACTTATTGCCTGTGAAATTCCACTCAAATGAAGGATTTTTCCATCATCCACGCGTACTGAATTGCAAAAGTCTTTATTCATTGTGCTGGCGGCAGAACCTTTTCTCCTATAATAAAAGAAATGCTCCCCTTTCTCATTGAAATCCACAAAGTACATACCTGTTGCATGTTCTTTATCGATAAAAACATTCGTTGTATCTACATCCTCTTGTCTCCATAATTTAAACAGGCCCTGCCCGAGAAAATCGTCGCCTATTTTTGTTATATAGCCTGAATTGTGCCCAAGTTTTTTCACCGCAAGGGCCACATTTGAGGTATCTCCACCCCAGGTCATTCTGAATTCACCGGGCTTTCCCAATGCGTTTGGGTTCTTAGAATAAAAACCCGCCAAAGGTTCTCCCCAACAGTAAACCTCAATCATCCTTCACACTACCTCAATAGCTTCTCATCATTAGTTTCAAAAGTTTCGATAAACAGTTCCAAATCCTTCCAAGATGGCAGAGGTTCAATATCTCCTTTCAGTGAAACTGTCATAGCACCGGCTGCACAACCATATTTAAGATTTTGCTCGATCGAATGGCCTTTCAAAATGCCAGCCAAAAAGGCCCCATCAAAAGCGTCTCCAGCACCGAGTTCATCGATTACCTCCACAGGATATGACGGATGTTCAAACTTTTTGCCTGAACTTAAATCGAGACATAAAGCACCTTCTTCTCCTTTCTTGATTACAAGCAATTCTGCGTTTTTGGCGATTTTACTCATGCTTTTGATATTATCGGTAAAATCGCTTCCAAAGAGAAAAGAAAGGTCGCCAGTTCCAGTGAAAAGAATCTGCGCCTTTTGGATAAATACTGACAAAACTTCCAATGCTTTTTGTGCATTTTGCAAAAGATTTACACGTATATTGGTATCAAAAGCAATTTTTATTCTTTTTCTCTCACAAATTTCTATGGCCTTTAAAGCGGCGTTCATACACTTTTCACTCAACGCAGGAGTTATCCCGCTTACCAAGAAGAGGTCCGTGTTCTCGAAAAGACTTTCGTTAATATCTTCCGATGACAGAAAACTTGCTGCTGATCCTTTCCTGTAATAAAAAACCTTAGTTTTGTTTGGAACAGGATAGCTCCTTTGAACAAAATAAATGCCCGTAGGATGGTCGGGATCCACTTTTACTCCGCTGGTATTTGTTCCTTCTGCTCTCAACGTTGAACTGATAATTTCACCAAATTGGTCATCGCCGACAGAAGTGATAAACGAAGTTTGAATACCGAGTCTTTGCATTTGAATGATAATGTTTGCCTCTGAACCAGCAACGTGTCTTTCAAAGACAGTCTGATATTTAAGAGCCCCTTTCCCCGTGGGGTTCATTTGAATCATGATTTCTCCCATGCCAACAGCTTTTTTCATATAATCACCTACCACAGAAATCATAATTCCACGTCAAGATTTTCAAGAGATAACTTTATTCTTTCCATCACTTTGTTGTCAGGTAGAGCCAGTGGCTTTTTAGGGTAACCAGAATCTATGCCCCTAAGCTTAAGCATAATATGAATTCCAAGAATGCTGTCTGTAAGATGCTGAACCTGTCTTAGCGCGTTTACCTTTTCCTGAAGTTCTAGAGCTTTTTCAAATTCCTTGTTGATTGCAGCTTCATACAGCTCAACGACAATCTCTGGGAAGGCGTTTGCAAGTCCACATATAGCTGCTGAAGCACCGAGTGGAATTGTGGGAACGATGAAGGCTTCTGTTCCAGAGATGTAAACAAAGTTGTCAAACCCAACTTCCGTTTTTACCCGGTAAAAATATGAGAGATCAAACGTACTATCTTTAATACCTGCTAAACCATGTTTTTTCAATACTTTTAGCGTTTCTATTTCTATTTCAAGACCTGTAGTCTTTGGATTGTTGTATAGATAAACCGGAATATCGGCTTTGGAAATTAGTTCGTCAAAAAATCTTATGATATCAGCTTGCTTGTACTTATAATAAAATGGTGCAACTGATGCCACAGCAACGGCTCCTGTGCTTTTGGCATGCACAGTTAATTCGACTATATCTTCAGGACAAGAAGCTCCTACATGAACAATGACAGGAACCCGTCCATTAACCTGATCAATTGCGATCTCTGTCACCCGCTTCCGTTCTTCTAAAGTCATTGCAGGTCCAGCCCCATATGTACCACACACAAACAATCCATGAACTTTGTTTGCTAAGAATTCGATGTGATTTCTGTACCTTGCTTCATCAACTTTTCCATCAGCATTAAAAATTGTGACAACAGGTGGTATTATTCCTCTTATGTCCTTCTCCATTCAAAACGCCTCCTTATTTGAATCAAAATTTTAGGTGTGAGAAACATCTTCTTGTATCGGATAATTCATTCAAAACCTCTTCGCCACCTTTAACAGCCAAAACCGTAAAGAGAATATCTACTATTGCCATCTGCATATATCTTGAAATAAGAGCATCTGTTCTCATGCTTATTTCTTTAACACCTACATCAAACACAACATCAGATATTCTTCCCAAAAAGGATTCTTTGTTTCCCGTTATGGCTATCACTTTTGCCCCTTTTCTGTGTTCCAGAGGAATAATGACATCCTTTGATTCTCCTGAATAAGAAATTGCAAGCACACTATCATTCGGCTTTAATTTACTCA
>NZ_CEYIHJ010000064.1:0-1598 GCF_982836095.1 Kosmotoga sp. | reverse complement strand
ATCGAAATGCAGCGTATTTAGCAATAGCCGCTGAGGCACCGTAACCAATACAAATAACTCTCTTAGCTTTTGAAATTATCTTTGTTGCATCCTCCAGCAGATCATCTGACAATTTTTTTTCATTATCGTGGAAAGCTCTGATTGTACTGCTTAGAAATTTCTTTTTCACGTTTTCAATCGAATCGTCAATATAAATGTCCCTATAAGAATGCACTATTGATTTTCCTGCAAGATCACCGGCTAAAGATACTTTGAAATCGTGATAACCACTAAATCCAAGATTTCTATAAAATCTAACAACAGTTGATTCGCTCTTTAGCCCAACAGCCCTTGCTAACTGTGTTATGGACATTCTTATAACTTTTTCGGGATTTTCTAGAACATAGTCGACCAATTTTTTTCCTGACTTGCTGAGGTCTTTATAAGCTTTTCTCATTCTTTCAAAAGTTGGATTTTCGAATTTTTGCATATTACCCTCCTGAAAAAAATTTTTTCTTTCTAAAAGAGTATATGCTTTGGACTATTGAAATAAAAAATCTATCTATTGCTATTTATAACCGTTTATCAGCGTTTATGCGAGATTATACAGCAATACAATACAAAGAGTAAAAGAAAAAATTTTTTCCTTTTCGGATATTAACTTTACATTAAAAGATGAAATTTCGCATAACCTTCGACAACTATAACCTTATTAACGAGTTCATTATGGGGGTACTGGACTAAATGAAATTTCGAAGCCGTATTAACATACTGAAAGTGAGAGATTTTGATTTACTTTTCTGCTTGCACAAATTTTCTTTACTCTATTGTTTCATCTACATACTGGTAGAGATTCTATTCCGCATCGCAATTTTCACATTGAGTTGTCCGCCAAAAATGCTCATGAAAACATCCTGAATGCAAATGAATGGGTAGTTGTTATGTTACTGATTATAGATTTGTATTAAGCTTATATATTAATAGTTCGATTGTTTTTTTCTTTTATTCATTATGTATCATTTTCAATTTTGTATAATGTGATATAAGGTGCTGGGGGTGGAGTTTATGAAAAAGTTTCTCCGGTTGCTAGTAGTTACATTATCATTTTCCATACTTATTTCTTGTGCACGGCTGGTGAACGAGCCACCCAGATATCCCGATAATCCTATTCCTTCTGACGGTGCTACTAATACTGAGTTATCAGTTGTGTTGAAATGGGAATGTTCTGACCCGGATGAAGATCCAATGAAATACGATGTGTATTTTGGTGCGGATCCAATCCCAACAACACTTTTAGCAACTGATATTTCATCGACAGAATACAATCCAGGTATTTTAGATGTCCACACAACCTACTATTGGAAAATAGTTGCCAAAGATGTGAGAGCAAAAACAGAAGGTCCTGTATGGAGTTTTACAACATTGAATAATGATCCCGCAACACCAACATATATTTTTCCAGCCAATGCAACGGAGCTAGAAATACCCGTAATACTTAGCTGGGAGTGTTCCGACCCTGATGGAGATTCACTAACATACGATATATACTTCGGAACAAACACAACCCCACCTCTTTTTGTATCCGAGGTTTCAGACACATATTACGATCTGAATGAGTT
>NZ_CEYIHJ010000063.1:832-9366 GCF_982836095.1 Kosmotoga sp. | reverse complement strand
TACGATGTTTTTTCTTATTACAAGGGTCTGATCGATCTCAGAAAGGCACATATAGCCTTTAGGATGCGCACCGCTGATGATATTATAAATAATCTAGTGTTTCTCCCTACACAACAAAAGCGTGTTGTGGCTTTCCAGATTGATGGAGAAGCCATTGGCGACCAATGGAAAGATATTATTGTGATTTTCAATGGCAATACTACACCCGTTTTTTTCAAGCTACCCGACGGCAATTGGAATCAAGTTGTCAATGAGGAAAAAGCTGGAAACGGAATCTTGAAAGTTGTCAAAGGTGTAATTAACATTGCGGGCACGAGTGCCTGCGTATTGTATAAATAAGTTGGAGGTGACTCATGTACACAGCTTCTATTTTAAAGGTCATGGAGCCTGAGCGTGGGAATTCGGCGTGTTCAACTGAATATTGCAAAGAAGTTCTTTCAAAATATGACTTTCACGTTCTTCACAAAAGTGATGTGAAACCCGTAATGAGTGTTTTAAAAGAAGAGATTTTCGCCACTTCCCGAAATAGCGAACTGGTTATTATAATGGGTGGAACGGGGCTTCTTTGGGAAGATATCGCCACTGAAGCTGTGCTATCGCTCATTGATAAAAGAGCACAGGGCTTAGAAATTTCAATGGTGCACAATGCCTTAAAAAAGGATCGCGAATTCTCCCGCTACCGCTGCGCAGCCGGAACAATACTCAACTCGGTGGTTCTTTCCATCCCCGGAAAGAAGGAAAGCGTCGAATGGTATCTGGAACCTGTTTTAAATACTATAAAAACTTTGTTGAATGAGTGGAGGAAAAAAAGATTATGATGCTATCAAAATTAACCGGTAAATACCTTGCTGTTGAAGGAGTAATCGGGGTTGGTAAGACCACGTTGGTTAGATATCTATCACGCCAGTATTTCCTCCCCACGGTTCTTGAGGTTGTCGAAGAAAACCCCTTTCTTGGGAAATTTTACGAAGATATGGATAGGTGGGCTTTTCAAACACAGCTTTTTTTCTTGCTGAGCAGATTTGACCAGCAGACTGACCTTGCCAAGAAGTTAAAAGAAGGAGCCGGGATTGTCTCAGACTATATCTTTGAAAAAGACCATCTTTTTGCCTCTCTAACACTTAAAGACGAACAGAAAATGCTCTATGAAAGAATCTTCGGTCTATTAAGAGAGCAAGTTCCTAAACCAGACCTCGTAATTTACCTTTATGCGTCTGTGGACGTGCTGATGTCCAGAATTAGCTTGAGAGATAGGCCATTTGAGAGAAGCATGAGCCGAAATTACATCGAGCTTTTAACTGATACATATGAAGCTTTTTTTGAGAACTTCAAAGATACAGAGGTTTTAAGGGTGGACACGACAAATCTTGATTTTGTGAAAAATGAACGGGATCTAAAATATATTTTTGAGTTGATAGAAGGGAGATTTCAGTCATGATCATTGGCATCTGCGGTAATATCGGAGCTGGGAAATCGTCTCTCACAGCATTACTTGAAAAGAAACTTGGCTTCACCCCCGTCTATGAAGCAGTTGATGAGAACCCTTTTCTAAAGGATTTTTACTCTGATATGAAACATTGGGCTTTTCATTCCCAGTTGTTCTTTCTGATAAAACGCTTCGATTTCCTGAAAAGGGTGGATGACGAAGGTAAAATAATCATACAGGACCGAACAATTTATGAAGACGTGGAAATCTTTGCTAAAAACCTTCATTTAATGGGATATATCGATGAAAGAGACTGGAACCTTTATCGCGATACCTTTTACACCCTTTCCGATCATCTTAAAACACCAGCAGGTATGGTGTATATCAAATGTTCAGTATCAACGCTCATTGAACGCATCAAAATGCGAGGAAGAGGCTATGAAAGCAATATCAAACCGGAATATCTCGAACGGTTAAATAGGCTTTATAACAGTTGGTTTGACAATTACACGGCATCAGAGAAATTTGTCATAAATGGCGACAAATATGATTTTATAGCAAACAAAGCTGATCAGAAGCTTGTACTGGAGGATATTGCGAATTTTGTAAAAAAACTTTCTGCAGGTGTTCAGTCGAGCTTATTCAACGGTGAAACATGACAGGATACCTGGCAATCGGCTTTGGTGGTTTCCTCGGCGCTATGGCAAGATATGCTTTCAGTAAACTCATAAACGAACGTTACGGATTACTAAGTTTTCCGTTAGGTACGGTTTCGGTAAACATTATCGGTAGCTTTTGCCTCTCGCTATTCTTAGCGTTTGCTTTTAAGAAAACGGAAGTGAATAGAGCCTTCTATCTCTTCTTTGCCACTGGTTTTTTGGGAGCCTTTACCACCTTTTCCACATTTGCTTATGAAGGTCTAAAACTTCTACAGGAGCAATCTTTTAGCGCATTTAGCTCTTATTTCTTGTTGAATATCTTTGGCGGTTTTACCGCTGCATTTTTGGGTTTCGTAGTCGGAAGAGCTTTATAATGGGGGAATGCATATGGAGTATGGTTGTTTAAAAATCTATATAGGCGAGGCTGATAGACTTGGAGGAAAGATCGCCTATGAAGAGATAGTGAAGATGGCTTTTAAAGAGGGATTAAAGGGAGCCACTGTATACCGCGGAATACTGGGCTTTGGATTGAAGCGCCATTTAAAAAGGGCAGATTTCTTCACCCTAAGCGAAGATCTGCCCATTATTGTAGAAATCATAGATGATTATTCGCTTCTGGAGGCTTTTGCGGATAAGATTAAAGCTAGAGAGCTGGACGGATTGATAATCCTTTCAAAGGTCAGTTCTTCATATCATCGATGATTTTATCGACAGAGGCAACATCAATAAACTGAATTCCTGCTTTAACGCAACCACCGTCAAGTATGCTATCATTGCCTATCATAAAACTCCTATCCGGAGGGCAATCTACTTTTTCTAAAATATATCTGTAGTATTTTTCCGATGGTTTGACGTTGTAACTGTTCTCCATGGAAGTGATGTAATCAAAAATCTCTGGATTTAGGCCGATCCAAAAGATCCTTTTTTCAATAGCAATAGAGGGAAATATTGGATTTGTAGCAAGAACTATCTTATGGCCGTGTTCTTTTAATTTTTCTAACACTTCTATCATTTTTCCCCTTGGTATAACAAACTCCTTGAGCTCATCATATGTTGTTTTGTAGAATTTCATGAAAAAATCAGCCCATCGTTCCTGGCTTCCATAACCCATTTCCTTGGTGAATTTGCCCATGAAAAAATCAAAGTTGTTTCTTCCATCAGTCTTAGTGTTCAAAGCTTCGAGAGATGAGAATATGGCTTTCTTGATCTTCTCCATCTGCAATGGATCCCCTACATACTTTGCAATTAAACCAAAATACCGCGTGATAAATTCTTCATCAGTGTTTTTGGTTAATGTCCCATCAAGATCAAAGAGATAACAAAATACCATAACAACGCCTCCAAACAATTATTTTCAGAAGTAGTATACAACGAAATTCCTCTGTCTCAAAAAAACTTTACCGACAACGGCTGTTAACCAAATGACATCGTTACTTTAAATGGAAAAACAATTTAATGGTAAAATATGCGTTGAAATAAAGAGGTATCTAAACTATAATGTAAGGGAGTGTATTAGGAAGGAGGACCTGAAATGGCCAAAGTATGCGAAATTTGCGGAAAATCCCCATCAACAGGTAACACTGTTAGCCATTCCAACAAGAAGAACAAGCGCTGGTGGAAGCCTAATGTACAAAAGGTTAGGGTTATTGTCAATGGGGAAGTTAAGAGAATGAGAGTCTGCACCAGCTGCTTAAAAGCTGGGAAAGTACAGAGAGCAGTTTAATAGCGCGCCCGGCGCGCTTTTTTTATCAACATGTTGAGCAGAGATACATTTTTGGAAATAGACCTTTCGGCTTATAAAAGTAATATAGCTTTCTTCACAAAAAAGCTCTTCCCAACAAAGTTAATGGCTGTTGTGAAATCTAACGCATATGGTCATGGTGCTGTTGAAATATCACATGCAGCAATTGAATCGGGAGTTGATAGACTCGCTGTTGCTTTTCTGGAAGAAGCACTGGAATTAAGAGCTGCGGGAATTACAGTACCAATACTCGTTTTCAACTATTTCAATCCCCGATATGCTGTAGAAGCACTAAAAAATAAACTCACCATAACAATTTACAGCAGAAGGCAGCTTGAGGAGATTAAAAAGCATATCCCCTCCGGATTAAAGGTACATCTGAATCTGGATACAGGTATGAGAAGACTGGGACCAGACATTAACAATGCGCTTGAATTGGCAATTGATATTTCAAGAACTGGTTATGATTTGGAAGGCGTCTATACACACTTTGCTGTGGCTGATGAAAAAAAAGAACAATTTACACTAGCTCAAGTCTTAATATATAAGAAATTCCTTGAAGAGCTGAAAAAAGCACGTGTTAATATAAAAATACGACATGTCGCCAATAGTGCGGGCGCTCTGCGATTTAATGAATCTATATTTGACTACGCCAGAATTGGAGTGGCCAGTTATGGGCTACAACCATCGGAAGAATTTTACATCGATGAGCTAATGCCTGTCCTTACCTGGAAATCTGTTGTATCTTATGTGAAAAAGATAAAGAAAGGTGATAGTGTTAGTTATGGAAGAACTTTCATTGCGCCACGTGATATGACAGTAGCCACAATACCTGTTGGTTATGGAGATGGATATAATAGAGGCCTTTCCAATAAAGGAGAGGTACTAATTTCCGGAAAGCGCTGCAGGATTATTGGCAGGGTTTGCATGGATCAGTTCGTCGTAGATGTCAGCCACCTTCCTCAAAAACCCAAAATGGGTGATGAGGTGGTTTTAATAGGTACACAGGGAGAAGAAAACATTACCGCAGAGGAATTGGCAAAGCTACTTGGCACTATAAACTACGAGATAACGTGTGCTATAACCTCCAGAGTACCAAGGATCTATCTCAGAAGGGAGAATTTAACATGAAACTTAGAGATATACTGGGCGAAGACGCAAAAAGTTTGTTAAACCATGCTGCCGGCGGAAAAGAAAAAATCTTCGTCTCTGAAATGAAACCTGGAATGACTGTTACTACCGATCTCAAAGTAATTTCGAAGAGGCTCCAGGAAGCCAAAGACGGAAAGAAATTTCTCTTGCTAACTCTGAGTGACCGAACCGGAGCGATAAGAGCGATAGACTGGCACAATGCTGAGGAAAACAACACGACAATTCCCATAGGTGCGGTTGTCAGAACACGTGGAAAGGTTGTCATTTATGATGAAAGGCTGCAACTGAATCTCGACTCACAAAAAGGACTATCACTATTAGAAGAAGGCGAGTATGACGTCCAAAGATTTTTGGCTATTACCAAGCGCAATGTAAACGAGATGTTTGACAAATTGCTTGCATATGTGGAAAATTTAAAGAATGATTACTTGAAAAAGTTGCTAAAGATCTTCTTTGAAGAAGACAAAGCTTTTATAAGAGCTTTTATAAATGCACCCGCTGCCGTAAAGGTACATCATGCTTACAAAGGTGGATTACTTGAACACACCTTATCAGTGGCCGAGCTCTGCGATTTTTTATCAATGAAATATCCTGAATCAATAGATAGAGATTTGCTGATTTCTGGAGCTGTTTTACACGATATTGGGAAAATAAAAGAGTATGGGATCGGAAGTTCAGGTATCGAAAAAACCGATGAAGGCGAGTTGGTGGGACATATATCTATCGGACTGGAAATGGTAAGCTCACGTATAGAAAAAATCCCGGACTTTCCAAACAACCTTAAAACGGAATTGAAGCATCTCATACTTTCGCATCATGGTGAAATGGATTGGGGATCTCCTGTAGTCCCAAAAACAACAGAAGCAATGGTATTACATATGGCAGATAACCTTGACTCGAAAATTGCACAGTTTAGAGAAATAGAAAACCGTGAGTACAACGGCACTGGAAATGGTTGGAGCAATTACGATCGCTTTTTGAATAGAAGAATTTACATGAAAAACCGTGACATGATATAAGAGGTGGTATTTTGTCTAAAACACTTGTAATCGTAGAATCGCCTGCAAAGGCGAAAACCATTGCAAGGTATCTCGGCAATGGATATGAAGTAGCTTCATCAAAAGGGCACGTGCGAGATCTGCCAGCCTCGGAATTTGGCGTAGATCTGAAAACCTTTGAACCCAGCTACGAAATTCTCAAGAACAAGACCAAAGTGGTTAATGAATTGAAAAAGCTTGCTAAAGGCAAGAGAGTCCTCCTCGCTTCAGATATGGATCGGGAAGGTGAAGCAATTGCGTGGCACCTTTCCAAGATATTGAATCTTCCAGAAAATGATGAAAATCGGGTAGTTTTTAGCGAAATTACTGAAAAGGTCATAAAAGAGGCCGTTGAATCTCCTCGAAAAATCGACTCCAACAAAGTTAACGCGCAGGTCGCAAGGCGTGTTCTCGATAGAATTGTCGGCTATAAATTGAGCCCCTTGCTTTGGAAATCCATAAAGCGCGGTCTCAGTGCTGGTCGAGTTCAATCAGTTGCCTTGAAGTTTATCGCAGAATTAGAAAGCAAAAGAGCGGCTTTCAAATCTCATGTTTTTTATAAGATCTTTCTCGAATATAAGGGAAAGAAGATCCCTCTGATCAAACTCGATGGTAAGAAATTCACCAACAAATCCATAACAAGCCCTGAAAGAAGAGAACAGGTAATTAAAGAGCTTTCGGGGTTAACACTTTATGTTATGGATCAGAAGAAAAGAAAAAGCCTACGAAAGCCACCAGCCCCCTTCATAACTTCGACGTTACAGCAAGCCTCAATAAATGAACTTGGCTGGAGTGCTTCGAAAACGATGAAAGTCGCCCAACAACTTTACGAAGGTGTTGAAACGGCTGAAGGCACCATTGCGTTTATTACCTATATGCGAACCGATTCAACGAGGGTTTCCGCTGAAGCGCAGGAGAAAGCCAAAGCTTTGATCAGGGAGCATTTCGGAGACGATTATATAGGCACCAAAAGCAAACCAAAGAAGGTCAAAAAAAACATACAGGATGCTCATGAAGCAATAAGGCCAACATATCCCGAAAAAAGCCCGGAATCTGTAAAGCAAGCTGGCCTTCTTAGTGGTGATCATTTGAAGCTTTATCAGCTTATATGGAATAGGTTTATAGCTTCTCAAATGGCTCCTGCCGAATATGAGGTTATGGAAACAAAAATCGCTGACAAAAATAACAAATATATCTTCAAGTACACAAGAGAAAAACTGCTGTTTGCAGGTTTTGAAAAGCTCTATTCAAAGAAATCAGAAAAGGAGATTTCAGACATTTCCTTACCGGTTGGGGCGGAATTCAAAGCCGATAAGATACTCTGGGAAGAAGATAAAACCACCCCACCAGCTAGATTTACAGAGGCATCGCTGGTTAAGGAACTTGAGAAAAAAGGTATAGGTCGACCTTCGACGTATGCCACTATCATTTCCACGCTCCTCGATCGGAAGTATGTGGTAAAACAAAAACGCGAGCTTATTCCAACTATTCTTGGAAGTATTGTGGCTGATTTTCTCGGTAAAGGGTTTCCAGAAATAATAGACGAAAAATTCACGGCAAATATGGAGGCTGAACTTGATGAAATCGAAAAATCTAACAAACAGTGGAAAGAGATAATCAGGGAATTCTATGATAATTTTTCTCAAGACCTTTCAAAAATTACAAAGGCTATAAAATCAGGGGAATTAAAATTGCTGTATCCTACTGATAGGCAGTGTCAGTGCGGCAATGAGATGAATATCGCCTTTGGCCGATATGGTGGTTATTTGAAGTGCCCCTCTTGCGGTAAAAGTGAAAAATTAAATATGGAACTAACCGCACCTTTGCTCAACGGGAAGGTTTTGCTATCTGAACATGTAGAAACAGAAAAAAGCAAAGAGACCTTCATCGATGAGAAATGCCCGGAATGTGGCGCTCCCCTGGTCATTAGAAATGGAAGATACGGGCAATTCATCGCATGTTCTTCGTATCCAAAATGTAAATATACCCGAAACGTGACTATTAATACACCATGCCCTATTTGCGGTGGTAAAGTTGCTAAATTGCGAAGCAAGAAGGGAAAAACATATTTCAAGTGCACCTCATGTGGTGAATTGTTCTGGAACGAACCGGCTAGGCGAAAATGCCCTGATTGTGGCAAAGCGCTTGTGTATCTGGTGAAAAAAGGCGGGAAAAGAGTTCTTTATTGTGAAAACTGCAAGAAGGAAATAAAAGAGTGAAAACATGAAAGAAAAGATTCTCGTTATCTATGGCGGAGTTTCCCGGGAAAGAGAAATCTCCTTGATAAGTGGTCAAAGAGTATCCAGAGCGCTCAAAAGGCTTGGATACCAGGTGACTCTTTTTGACTTGAAAAGAAGCAATTTGGCTTCCCTTACGGAATTGAAGAGGCATGACCTCGCTTTTATAGCATTACATGGGAATTTTGGTGAAGATGGGAAGATTCAGTCTCTCTTCGACTTGATGGGGATGAAATACACTGGTTCAAGCACTCTTACAAGCGCAATTTGCTTTAATAAAAA
>NZ_CEYIHJ010000063.1:0-822 GCF_982836095.1 Kosmotoga sp. | reverse complement strand
TAATAAAAACATCACCTACCAATTGACTGAAAAAATAACAACGCAACCAATACATGTAAAGCTCTCTTCTTGTGATGACATTGAAAGATTAGATTGGCATCACTTCCCGGCGATTGTGAAACCCAATGCAGAAGGATCAAGTATTGGCATTGAGCTCATCCGGAATCGAAAAATGCTAAAATCTTCTTTGAAAAGAGCGATAAATTCATACAGCGGGGTGTTGCTTGAAGAGTTCGTTGCCGGCAGGGAACTGTCTATTTCAGTACTTGAAATCGATGCTAAGCCTGTTGTTTTACCCATACTTGAGATCAAGCCCAAAAGAGATTTTTACGATTTTGATGCCAAGTACACACAGGGTCTTACGGAGTTTATTGTTCCCGCTTCTCTTGATGATCACCATAAGAAAAGGCTTGAAGAACTCGCGAGTGACATTTTTTCCGCGCTTGGTTGCAGACATATGTGTCGGATAGACGGTATTTTCTCAGAAGGCAGCTTTTACTTTCTCGAAGTGAACACGATTCCGGGATTAACAGAGTTAAGCGATATGCCTCAATCTGCCGCTGCCATGGGAATGAGTTTTGAGGATCTCATTAATACCATTGTAAGGGAAGCCCTGAGAAAGGAAAAGGAGGTACCCACATGGAACAGATGCATGGAACAACAGTAATCGCTGTAAAGAAGGGAAATAAAATAGTTATAGCCGGCGACGGTCAAATAACTCTCGGATCAACGGTTATGAAAGGTACTGCAAGAAAGGTGAGAAAACTCGGCGATGGGAAAGTTCTCGCCGGATTCGCTGGTTCAGTGGCAGATGCGCTTTCC
>NZ_CEYIHJ010000062.1:0-9389 GCF_982836095.1 Kosmotoga sp. | reverse complement strand
CCCTGAACACCTCTCTTAAGAGGTCCATGTTGTAACCCGTTTTAGCCGATACTTCTATTATGCTGTAATATTCGCCATAAGTGTGATATAACTCAAGTAATGCCTTTCTGGAGCTTAAAAGGTCAACCTTGTTCACAGCTATTATCGTAGGCAGTGTACTGTATTCAGCAAGAATGAGAAATCTATCCAGTATGTAAAATGAGACAGCGGGTTCTTCAAGGCATGTAACAAGTACTATCTGGTCCACATTTGCTATACGCGGTCTTTTGAGTTCATTTCGACGGTTGAGTATATTCTCCACTTTTCCTGTTCCATCACCTGTGGGAACGAACTCCACCACATCGCCCACTATGGGCCTGATACCAAGTTTCTTGAAACGCCCTGGCATATCACATAGATAGTGCTTTCGGCTGTGCAATTCACTTACAATGAGCGTCCGGCTATCATAGCGGATCACATTTCCCTTTAACCTTTCAGCGCTCAACGCTTATCCCCCCTGAGCTCTCGCCTTCTTAACTGCCCACAGGCTGCATCTATATCTGTGCCCTTTTCCACTCTAAGAGCCGCTTCAATTCCCAGTTTATTAAGTTCTTCCTCAAAAGTCTTTGATCTGTCAACGGGAGGACGATGAAATTGTGGAACCACGGGGTTGATTGGTATCAGGTTCACAAAGCTTTTTAAGCCTCTTAATAAGCGCGCCAGATTTTTGGCATCTTTGAAAGAATCATTTATATCCTCTATCAATATGTATTCAAAGGTTATCCGGTTACCCGTTTTTTTCTGGTAGTATCTCAATGCTTCAAAGAGTTCCTCAATGGAGAAACGCCTGTTAATGGGCATGAGCCTGCTTCGTTTTTCATTGTCGGCTGCGTGAAGTGAAACGGAGAGCTTGATAGCAAGTCCTGAATCCGCAAGCTCTTTTATTCCATTGGGAATGCCCGCAGTGGAAATGGTGAAATGCCTTATCCCGAGATTTCTTCCTTTTTCATCGTGCAGGATTTCAATACTCTTGAAAAGAGGCTTACTGTTCATAAATGGTTCACCCATACCCATGAAAACAATGTTATCGACGTCTTCATTTATCTCTTTTTCCATGTATAAAACCTGAGCCACGATTTCCGAAGTGCTCAGATTTCTTTTAAATCCGCTGAGCCCCGTTGCGCAAAAGGCACAGCCAAGCTGGCAACCAACCTGAGTAGAAATGCAAAAAGTGATATGTTCAGAATGGCGAATAACCACCGATTCAATGTATTCGTTATCATACAATTTCCAAAGAAATTTCTCTGTTCCATCCTTTGCTTTTTGCCTGCTTTTCATTGAAAAAACCGGAAAGGCAAAACGCTCTTTTAGAAAAACCCGATTGCCCTTCGACAGGTTTGTCATTGCTTCAAAATCAAACACTCTCTTTTTGTATATCCAATCGAATATTTGATCAGCCCTGAATCGTTCAAGGCCCAATTCCTGAATTTCGCGTTTTAGCTCTTCATAACTCAAGGAGAGTATTTCTGTCAAGTCATCACCACCAAAATATCATCGTTTTTTCAGATATGTGATAAAACAGGGCTTCGGTGCATCAGGCGGAAAATAATAAACACCATAATCCTGTTCTGTTCCTCTCAAGTCTTTTCCAAGAGTGCTATCAAAGTTCACATATTCGTATCCATTCTCCGCGAGCTCGAGAACAAGGTCGTGTGTTTCTTCCAAACTATAAGTTTCAAGCAACAAGAAAAAGTCTTTAGTATCTATCTCCATTATCTCTCGAAGAAGCTGTTCCTTTGAATTTGAAAATGACTCCCGTTTCAGAGTGGAAAAAAGCCAGGGTCGCTCATTTAAAAGAGAGAGAGCACTGCCAGCTTTTTTTACCATCTTTTCCTTCATACCCTTCAAGATATATTCCATTTCATCTATTCGGTGCAGTTTAGGGGCTCCGATTCCCCTTTCCACAAGCAAGACTGCATCGGAAAAATCGCTGCCAGCAAAAATAAATCCTCTTTCTTCCAGCTCTGTTAACATTTGTGGATCAACAACATAAGTTTCCATCGGGGGAGCCTGGTTATACTCCAGCACAGGTCTTATATCTCTCATATAAGGGAGCTTTTCTATGTAGTTCACCAGCCATTGAGGGTGAGAGTATCTCAACCACAAAGGCAAGCCACTCAAATCCACACGTTCCTTTGTGATTTTTCTCAATACTGCATTAACCAAATTTCTGAAACTTCTGACGCCCACAAGTTCAACACTCTCTTTTATAGCGGCGTATTCAGGCACGGCATTTAGAAAATAGAGCTGAAAAACTCCCAGCCTTAATACATTCCTCACAGCTACGGGGAGTTTATCCGGTTTTTTCAGATATTCCTTCAGAATATGGTCTATGAGAACGCGCTTTCTCAAAGTACCCAAATACAGATTTACAGTGAACTTCCTTGCTTCAAAAGAAAGGGTGGAGAGCGCTATCTCCACCTTTTTTGATGGTATATATCCATTTTTATCGAAGTAGTTGAGTATCTCCAGTGCTATTTCCCGGCTTCCTTTCATCAGTTACGATCACCGAAAAGCCCCGAAATAAAAAGCATTCGCAACAATTGCATCAGGGCCATAGCCACGGAAGCCACATAGGTCATAGCAGCTGCGTTCAACACCTGATCGACCGCGGCGAGTTCCCTTTGGGGCATGCCCATTCTATTCAACAGGACGTGGGCCCTTTTACTGGCATTCAATTCTACGGGTAACGTTATAAGGGTGAATAGGACAACAAGTAAAAATAGCAGGATACCAAATTTCATCAACGCCGGAGACCAGAATAAAAGACCCATGAGGAAGATTATCCAGCTAAAACCGGACCCAAAGCTTGCCACCGGGGCAAAAACATTTCGAATCTCCAATGGAGCATACTTCTCCTTGTGCTGAATCGCATGCCCTATTTCATGGGCAACTATACCAAGAGCCGCGATGGAATGGCTGTTAAAAGTTGAAGAGGACAGCCTCACAACCCTTGACCTTGGATCATAGTGGTCTGAGAGTTTTCCTGGAATGGATTCAATTTTCACCTCAAAGAGACCTGCACTATCGAGCAGCCTTCTAGCCAGTTCGGCACCGTTAAGGCCAAAACTGGAATTTATGCGGGAATATTTGTGAAATCTTTGCTGTACAAGAGATTGAGCCCATATGGCTAAAATAATCGCCGGGATCAAAAATATAAACGTTGGATCCCAGAAAAGCATTCAACCACCTCCAGCCATTATTATATCACCATATTTTTGACTTTTCTTTAATTATACAGTTCAAATCTGAACGCTCACCGCTGTGGTAAAATGAAGAAAATCAACCATTAGGAGAGGAACATGAAAGCAAATCATGTTGCAGAGAGCACCCTTGTTGAGCTGCTGAATAAACCTGGTCTGGATTGTCCCATATGTTCAGCGTTAAGCCTTTCCACAAAAAGCTGGCTTGAGGCCACGCTTTCCAATCTCATGCACAATTTCGAATCACGTGGAAAACTCTTACGCGGAGGGCTTTGCACGGCACATAAAAAGTTGTTGATTGAACTGGCTACTTCAGAATTCAACATCGGTGCCCTTTCTCTTTCCATGCTTTTAGATGAGATGCTTCCCGTTCAGCTCCGAACGCTTGAAAAGAGGAAAGTGATTTCGGGTAAAAGCTGCTATCTTTGTGAATTCGAAAGGCAAACCTCTCAAAGGTACGTGGATACTTTCAAAGAATTCTTCAACCTTCTTGAGGGTAAGAAGCTATATGAAAACTCAGAACACATCATATGCATTGATCATAGTGCAAAACTTCTTTCAAGCATGAAGGCCAAAACCCGAGAATGGTTTTTGGAAGTTCAGAATGTTAAATTCACAGCACTCCATCAACTGCTGAAAAACTACATGAAAAAACACGACCACAGAAGCAAGGAACCCTTTGGTGAGGAGAGGGATTCCTGGAAAACTCTGGCAAAATTGATAGGAGAATTAAAAACCTGATTTTTTATGTTTCAACACGGCTATCCACGATATCCCATAAACATAAAGGTTCCTGAAAGCCCCGCGATTATTGCTATAATAAATATAACTATTGCAATAATTATTAGAATCCCCTGTATCTTAAAAAAGACCCGAATGTTGTCCAGGCCATCCTCAAGCACCACGGAACGATTTGAAAACATATAGCTTTCGATGGAAGCTTTCGCCTTTCTGAGCCTGGAGCCCATAACCAGCGAAATCACTCCGCTCACCAAACCTGACAAAAAAGCTCCTAAGCCTGGATACCCTCTGGACAATGAAAAGATGGCCCCAATCAAAGCGAATATGCCAACGACAATGAGCCAGTTCCCCAGAAATCCCGCCCAGTAAGAAAGACCTTTGAGCGTTGAAAAAGAAATTTTCACTTCTTTGTTTTCATCAGTCATCGATATCCCCCCTTTGATACGCTTAACCACCGCAACTCGAACAGCTTCCTCCTGAACATCCCGAACAGCTCGAACCCCGGGACCCAACATCATTATTTTTGAGATTTGATCCACTCTTAAAGCTCACGACTTTGGATATTTGTTTCACAAGCTCTCCACCGCATTTAGAACAGGGTGGCACTTCTTCATTGATTTTGAGCAAAAGACTCTCTTCATGATGGCATACTGAACAGACAAAACGATATAGGGGCATTTCTTACCTCCTCTTTAAGGATTTTAGTTATATTTTACGTTATTTTTTTGCTTCAACAAAACGAGGAAAGAGAGAAAGGTGAAAGGCAAGCCTTTCACCCTATCTAACCAGCATGAGAATGAGATCGTTAACGTTGGTTCCAGTAGGCCCGGTAACGATAAGATCGCCAATCGCTTGAAGGGCATGATAGGCGTCGTTGTTGTCCAAAAAGCTGTCGATATCAAGACCCTTTTCTTTAAGACGCACAACGGTAGTACCATCTACAATGCCTCCTGCCGCGTCTGTGGGGCCATCAGTCCCATCTGTTCCCACAGATAAAATCGCCACGCCTTTAAGACCCTTTATTCCCTTAGCGGCCGAAAGCGCGAGTTCTTGATTTCTTCCACCTTTACCGCTACCTTTAACATGAACCACTGTTTCTCCACCCAGAACTATGGCACAAGGCCTCTTGAAAGTTGAATTGAAGTCGGATATTTCCCTTGCAATTGCCGCGAGGAAAGCACCCGCCTCCTTAGCCTCGCAATCGAGGGTTGTTGTGAGAATTGTCGCTTTGTACCCGAGCTCTTCTGCCTTTTTGACAGCAACTTCACATACTTTGCCAACGCTTCCAATTATTTTCGTTTCTACATTGTCTATCGTTTTAGGCGTTTCGAGCATTAACACCCTTTTGATTCTTTCTGGTATGTTGAGCCCATACTTCTTTACGATGTTTATCGCTTCTTCTGATGTGCTGCTGTCTGGATAGGCAGGCCCCGATGCGATGCTGTCGAGCCTATCCCCAAGCACATCCGAAAGCACCAGAGAAAACACCTTTGCAGGTTGTACCAGCCTGGCAAACCCTCCCCCTTTAACCTTTGATAAATGCTTTCTGACTGTGTTAATTTCCACGATGTTTGCCCCGGAATTCAAAAGCTTCTGGGTAATATCTGCCAGATCGTCAAGAGTAACCCCTTCGCGAAGGCTTTCAAAGAGTGCAGATCCGCCGCCAGAAACGAGAAACAGCACTGTATCCTTTTCTGAAAGCTTTTTTACAAGCTCAAGTGCTATTTCCGTTGCTTTAAGCGTATTTTCGTCGGGGACCGGCTGACCTGCTTCATACACTTCAAGCCCTTTGATCTTCCCAAGGCTATGCTGGTATTTTGTGATTACTACACCTCTTGAGATCCTGTCGCCTAACACTTCCTTTGCGGCTGCGGCCATTCTCCATGCCGCTTTCCCTATTGCCACTAAAACAACGTTGCCTTCAAACTTTTTTGATTGCAGAGCAGAAACCACCGCATTCTCAGGAAGCACAGCTTTGATAGCTTCATCAGCGATGTATAGGGCGTCTTCCCTGATGCTATTCATTAATCACACCTCCACTAAATACTAAATCACAGAGCAAAAAGACTTATTAACCATACTATCACCGCTGCTGATATTCCTTCAACCAGTGTCCCTAATGTCTGCAATTTGTAACCTGTTTTAACATCCATTCTGGAGAACTGTGTAACCACCCAGAAATAGCTGTCGTTGGCATGGGATACTACCATAGAACCCGCGCCGATTGCAACGACGACAAGGGCTTTTGCAGCAACACCGGTGAACCCGAGAGAGTCCATCAAAGGTGCCATAAGTGAAGCGGTCGTTATGATGGCAACCGTCGATGATCCCTGAGCACTCTTGATACCAGCCGCTATTATGAAGGGAAGCCATATTCCGATATTGGCTTTCGCAAGTGTATCACCAATGACACTTGCAATTCCTGAATTCTGAAGAACCTTTCCAAAAGCTCCGCCAGCCGCGGTTATCATTATTATGAGCGCAGCGTTGACCAAAGCCTTGCCCACCCAACCTGAAGTGGAAAGCATTTCCCTGTCCAGCTTCTTCGGTAGTGTAAAAGCAATGAGCACGCCAATCATCAAAGCGGTTACAGGGTGCCCAATGAAGCCTATGAAAGTTCTGAAGGCACCATCACCAAAGGGATGTGTCGGGAAATCCGATATGGATTTCAAAAGAATCAACAATATGGGGAGCACAAGGGGCAAAAAGGCGCTCGCTGCTTTAGGAGCATCCTTCATCTTCTCTTGAATAGCTTCTTCCGTGAGCTCCGGTTCTGGATCTATTTGAATTTTAGAACCAGCCTTCAGTGCGAAAAACCAGCCTACCAACATTGCAGGGATAGATACAAGCAATCCCCACATGATTACCGCTCCAAGGTCTGCATTGAGAATACCAGCAGCTGCTATTGGCCCGGGCGTCGGTGGAACCATTGTATGTGTGGCATAAAGGCCGAGACTGAGTGCTATTGCACTAGTAGCCAACGTTATCTTTGCCCTTTTTGAAAGAGCTTTGTTAAGTGGGCTTAGGATAACAAAACCCGAATCACAGAATACGGGTATCGATACAATATAGCCGATAATTGCCATGGCGAGAGGTACTCTTTTTTTACCAGTAGCCTTGAGAACACTTTCCGCCATGGTAAAAGCCCCTCCGGATTTTTCCAGAAACGTCCCAATAATAGTACCGGCAACGATCACTATACCGATGTAACCGACAGTACCGCCAAAACCGCCGGTAATGGAAGAAATGATGTCCGGAAGCTTCATTCCCGACAAAAGCCCGAATCCAAAGGCGGAAAACAACAGCGCAAGGAATGGATGCAGTTTCCACCTCACAGTTGAGATGATGATGAACAACACCGATAGGAACAAAAGCACTACCAGCCAAACACCCATACACTTACCCCCTTTAAGTAAAATGGATACCTGAGTATCCATGTATATGAACTAAACATTATATTAGTAACAAATGACCAATATAAAAAGGGAAGTTTGACTTTCAGGTTGATAATGCACAACACAAATATCCTTCTAACAAGCGCTCTGTTTTTTCAGCAATCCGATGATTTTTTCGAAGTTTGCTTCAAAGACCGAAACAATCTCCGGGTCGTAGAAAGTGCCAGCGTTATCTTTGAGTTCTTTCAAAGCCTCTTCTGGCGTATGCGCGGGCCTGTAAGGCCTGTGCGAGCACATCGCTGTGAATACGTTTGCAACCGTGAGAATCCTCGATTCGAGAAGAATCTCACCAGCTTTCAAACCCTTTGGATAACCTGACCCGTCCAGATGCTCATGATGCTGGAGTATAATCTCAAGCACTTTTTCAGAAAAATCTACGTTCTTAAGCAATTCAACGCTCATCCCAACATGCTCTTTCACAATCTCATATTCTACCTCAGAAAGGCTTGTTGACTTCAGCAAAATGGCTGCGGGCACACCAATTTTGCCAATATCGTGTAGCAGTGCGGCAATACGCAGATCATCAAGAGACTCATGGTCAAGATTTAACTTTTCTCCTAGAAAAACAGCGATTTTAGCGGTTTCTTCATGATGAGTTGCAGTGGTGGGATCCCGCAAGTTGGTAATGTTAGACACGGCGATTATCAACCTTCCAAAAGCTTCGCTCAGTTCTTTGTTTGACTTTTCCAGCTCCTGGGTTCGTTCAGCCACTTTTATTTCCAGATTCTTGTTTAGTTCATCGAGCTTTTTCCTTTCAAGAGCGGACTTTTGCTGAAAGTAGAAGGCCTTCTTACTTTCGTATTCGAATAAATAAGAAGCAAGCATGCCTATGAAGTTAATTGCTGAAAAAACAACATTACGATCAACTAATATATAATCCGGTAGATTTCCCACGGCCAAAATAGCGATATCATACATCAAAACTACTACCCATCCTGTAAAAGCAGACCACCAGAAGCCAAGGCGCGCGAGGGCATAGAGGAATAATAACACGAGAATAATGGAAGAATCGTACTGGTAAGTACCAAGAAGGCGGAACTCCTGTATGTTATCAGCGATAACGATAATGCCCATAAGGCCTGCTGTTGCTGCGAGAATAATACCCGTAACAATTGCCCGTGTATGGTTATAAAAGAATTTTGTATTTTGAAAAGATACCAACACTATACAATAAACAACAAAAACAATTCTAATGGCAACAAGTTCTTTGAAGACCATTGGTACTGCATAAAAATCAACAAAAAGGAAAGCAAGATACAGAAAGACAGCAGCCATTAAAAGGTATTTAAGGGTTTTAGCATAGTTTCTGGCATAATAATCTTGAAAGGCCTTTTCGGTCTTTTCGTCGCGAAATTTTAAGTTTAGCGGATTCAGATCGACTTCAATAAATTTTTTCTTGAAATAATCTAAAACCATCATGATAATCAGCCTTAATCATTATATCAAATCATTGTATCTATTTTGCATCCTATGGTTGTGTGATAAAATTTTTTACAGCAACTCCCGGGAGGTGTTTCGGTTGGATATTGACTTTTCTGTACTATCGGAATTTCTGTTGATTTACGTGCTTCCTCCCCTGGCAGTTGTTCTTGCGATCCTGCTTTTCCTTCTTTACAGGAAAAGGAAAGTAATGCTCGTACAAAAAAGCATGTCTCTCATAGATAACCTTGAAGGCAAAGACTTCGAGAGGTTTTTGCTTCTTTTGTTCAGAAGGCTTGGCTATAATGCGCACCTCACCGGGCGTGGTAAAGACCAGGGGGCTGATCTGGTCATAAAGAAACGCTTTCTCCGTACCGCCGTTCAAGCAAAAAGATACAGCAATTCTGTGGGCAATGCAGCTGTTCAGCAGGTTTATGCTTCCAGGAAAATCTACAATTGCCGCAAGGCCATGGTTGTTACAAACAGCAGGTTTACACGTGAAGCCCGAGAACTGGCCAGGA
Organism: Kosmotoga sp.; assembly: GCF_982836095.1. NCBI lineage: Bacteria > Thermotogati > Thermotogota > Thermotogae > Kosmotogales > Kosmotogaceae > Kosmotoga > Kosmotoga sp. Next base: position 11 of record NZ_CEYIHJ010000062.1, on the reverse strand, counting down.
AAACAGGAGTA
>NZ_CEYIHJ010000061.1:8618-9742 GCF_982836095.1 Kosmotoga sp. | reverse complement strand
ATCTTCGTTGGCTTGAAGTGGAAATAGCAGTTGTGAGAGCCCTGGAAACGCTGAATATGGCACCCAGAGGCACTGCTGAGCTAATAAAGAGAAAAGCTGTGATAAATGTAGAACGAATTCATGAAATCGAGGGTAACGTCGATCACGATGTAATCGCTTTCATAAAATCAGTTACGGAAAACATGGGAGATGAAGCAAGATATTTTCACAAAGGCTTGACGTCGTCGGACATAGTAGATACAGCTCTTTCTCTTGTGCTAAAGCGTTCAGGTAAACTCATTGCCTTGGAGTTAAAGCGCCTGATAGGTGTGCTGCAAAAACTCGCTATGAAACACAAGAATACAATAACCATCGGTAGAACCCATGGAGTTCATGCAGAACCAACCTCTTTTGGTTTAAAAGTTCTTTCTTTTCTTGCTGAATTTGAGAGAAATCTCAGTCGTCTTCAAAGAAGTATAGAGAGTATTTCCCACGCTAAGATCAGCGGTGCTGTTGGGAATTACGCTAATATACCTCCTGAGATTGAAAGAATAGCCTTGCAAAGCCTTGGCCTGTTCCCTTCAAAGGTCTCCACTCAGGTTGTGCCAAGAGATCATCACGCTGAATTTTTAAGCACCCTTGCATTAATTGGAGCCGGTATAGAACGCATGGCTACGGAAATCCGGCATCTTCAGAGAACAGAAGTCCTGGAAGTACAGGAGCCTTTCAAAAAAGGCCAGAGAGGCTCTTCAGCCATGCCTCATAAAAAGAACCCTGTATTATGTGAAAGGCTATGTGGCATGGCACGAATGCTCAGAAGCTATGCCATTGTGGGATATGAGAACATTACTTTATGGCATGAAAGGGATATTTCTCATTCATCGACAGAGCGATTGGTTTTCCCAGATGCTACCATGTTGGCTTTTTATATGCTCAACAAGGCTACTTATCTGGTGAATAACTTATTTGTTGATCAATTACGCATGACAGAAAACTTCAAGGATTCTCATAATTTGATATATTCACAGCGCATTATGCTTGCTCTTATTGAAAAGGGCATGAGCCGCGAAGAAGCTTATAAACTTATTCAAAAATGCGCTGCAAAGTCGTGGAACGAGCAGGTAGATTTTCTGGACGTCGTTTCA